>CALGBN010000060.1 GCA_937877765.1 Candidatus Bathyarchaeota archaeon
CTGCCGGTGTACATACAGCTATCGTTCTCTATCTCTACTGGTGGCGCCATTCCGGGCATAGCGTGTGAAACGAACTCGACTTCCTCTGTGAGTTTCTTGCCCTTGTTTCCGATTACCTTCTTGCTCATCTGGTATAGGTCGTCGATGGGTATGTCCTCGCCGCCGAGTCCAGTGACGAATCCCTGAACGGGTACACGGATGCCGGTGTTATACAGGTATGATTTCACGTCCTGGAACGCCATACCTCCGCCTGTACCATGCATCAATACACGGTCAACGACGCCGATGCTGTCCACCTGTTCAGCTAGCTCAATTAGTTCCTCGTTGGGGAATGGACGCATGTATCTGAGCTTCAGTAAGCCGATCTTCTCGCCTTCTTTTCTGAGCTTGTCAACTGCTCTTCGTGCCGCGGTGGTCATGCTGCCCATGGTTACCATGAGGCTATCCGCGTCATCACAGCGGTATTTCTCGACCAAGCCTCCATAGCTTCGTCCGAATGTCTCGCCATAGCTCTTGTCAACTTCTTTGATTACATCCTTGGCGCCGTTGAGTAGTTTCTCGTACTCTTTGCGCATGGGTGTATGCATTTGTGAGGGGATTGATGCGGTTGGCCATGCCTTGCTCTCAGTAGGGTCCACTGGGTATGGTGCCTTGTATGCTGGCAGCCAGTCATCTACCTCTTCCTGTTCAGGAAGGTAAACGCGCTCCTGACTGTAGCTTAGATAGAAACCATCTAGGCTCATCATTGTGGGTAGCAGTACCCTGTAGTCTTCTGCGATCTTGAAGTTCATCAACGCCATGTCGAGGCACTCTTGGTTGGTCTCAACAAAGTTGACGAGCCAACCTAGGTTCATCTCTGGCATGATGTCGCTGTAGTCTGGTCCGAGGCTCCAGTACCATCCGAGGGTCCTGTTGGCTACCGCCATAACTATTGGTGCCCTATAGTTGACTGCTTGTGCAACGATCTCATGCATGTAGGCTAAGCCTTCACTGCATGTAGCTGTGAATGTACGTGCACCTACAAGTGAGGCGCCTAGGGCGGCTGCCATACAGCTGTGCTCGCCTTCTGTGTGAATGTACTCTGCGTCTAGTTTTCCGTCAGCCACAAAGTCGCTGAGGTACTCGATGATTGTAGTCTGTGGTGTGATTGGGAAAGCCGGTATTACCTCTGTTCTTGCGAGGCGTACTCCGTGGGCTACTGCCTTGTTCCCCGGCATTACGTCAAAATCTTGTGGCATTATGCTTCATCCTCCTTCTTCATCTCGATGGCTTTCTGTGGGCACTCATTGGCACAGATGCCGCAGCCCTTGCAGAACCTGTAATCAATCTCTGCTTTACCATCATCATCCTTGGTGATTGCTTCCTCTGGACAATAGCTGATACATAGGCCACAGCCTACACAGCCTTCCTTGTCAATAATGGGCTTGTAGACACGCCAGTTGGCGACATATTTGCCGCCTTTAACGCTGATGTCGTTTAGCCCGAATGCTGTTATCTTTGATTTATCTTGTACCATGTTTTTCACCTAGAATTTCTTCACTACCGCCTTGTCGTAGCCTGCTTGGGCTGCTTTCTTGTTGGGCTCTGCTAGCCTCTCTGGGAACCGTTTGTCGATTGCCTTGAATATGCTCTCCATCTTCAATAGTCCAGTTGTCTTGGCGAATACGCCTAGCATCACTGTGTTAGGGATGGGTCTTCCTATGGTCTCTACCGCGATGGCTGTCGCGTCCAATACGCCGACGGTTCGGAGGTCTTTCTTGAATATCTCCTTTGTCTCGTCTGGTGTCTTGTGTGTGTTCCAGATTACCACGCCCTTGTCCTTCAATCCCTGTGTGATGTCCATCTGCTCGGGCATCAGTGGATCAAGTACTAGCAGGTACTCCGGGTAGTAGATCATGGATCGTGTTGCTTCGCTCTCTTCACCAATCTGGGCAAACGCAAGAACGGGTGCTCCCCTTCGGGCGCTGCCATACATTGGGAAAGCACGGCAGAACTTGTCCTCATAGCTCGCCGCAATCGCGATAAGCTCGCCACATGCGACGACTCCTTGACCGCCCATGCCGTGAAGCCTAATTTCTTCTACCATTTTTTATTCCTCAAAAGTATGATGTCGGGTTGAAGGGTCAATTGGGGGATCTATTGTCCAAATCATCTCGACTCTATAGGAATTAAATTATTCCAGTAATAACACTTACTCTAGCCTCTCTGTAAAATATATACAATAAATAGTGATACGAAACCAGTTAATTATTTAACTATGGAGTTCTTTCACGAAGAGAAGCCTATTCCTTCTACATGGTTTATTATTCACTACTTCCCATCTACCGCTATGCAGTACGCAGGATTAATTCTGGGCGTCGTAACCTTCGTAATGATAGGAATCCTTCATGTTGCTGTTGTAAAGATTGAGCGGATTTGGGGAGCTCATCTATGGCCATGGTTTGTTGTTATTGGTGTCTTGATGGGGGTAGGCAGTTTATTTGTTGATGATGTGCTTGTCTCAGCGCTTCTTGGTATCAATGGTTTCATGTTTGCTTGGTCGGGTCCTGAGTTGAAAAAACAGAAGGAACGTGTTGCTCAGGGATATTATCACGAACACTGATTTTGAGGCATGCCTAAATCGTCTCCGTTTTCAGCAAACATCCATTTTAATGTTTACTGGATTGGTAAATATTATAAGAGTAAGCTGCTGTATTAGCAGATCATATCCAAACAATATGTGAATCAGGGTATCCTATTCCTCCCAAAATGATCACTATGGGACCCTGGTTTGCATAATTGGATCGCCAAGGTGATACCATGACTCATCCTGAAACGAAAAGACCAACACCAAATGGGCTTAGCCCAAGCGATATTCCACGAGTAATCAGTTGGAATACCACATTCAAATGCAACCTAAGATGCGCTCACTGCTATATGAGTTCAGACAGCCAAGTAGAACTCGACGAACTATCAACAGAAGAAGGAAAAATGCTTATTGATCAGCTCAGTGAGTTGAGCAAACCAGTACTTATCCTGAGTGGTGGAGAGCCGTTGATGCGGGAAGACATCTTTGAACTGGCAAAATACGGTACCGAGAAGGGTTTGAAGATGGCTATGGGCACAAACGGTACCTTGATCGATGATGAGACTGCAAAGAAACTCGCTGAATCAGGTGTACGTAGCGTTGCAATCAGTATGGACTCTGCGAGACCTGAGGTACATGACGATTTCAGAGGCGTGAAAGGAGCATGGGAACGAGCCATAGAGGGTACGAAAGCCTGTCAACGAAACGGAATAGCGGTCAGGTTCAACACAACTGTTACTCAGCAGAACTTTAACGAGATCGAGGACATACTGGAACTCGCGGATAGTCTAGGTTTACTGGATGTTCAGTTATTCTTCCTGGTCCCCACTGGACGTGGAAAAGAAGTGGAAGACATCACCCCTGAAATGTATGAGCAGATGATAGAGGACGTATTAGTGAAATACGCGGACCACCCTATGACCGTAAAACCCACCTGTGCACCCCAGTTCATGAGAATCGCCGACCAACTAGGACAGGATACCAGCCGATGGACAAGAGGCTGCATCGCCGGAATGAGCTATGGACGAGTCTATCCTCAAGGAGATGTTACTCCCTGTCCATATCTGCCGATTAAACTAGGAAACATCATGGAACAGAGCTTTGCTGATATCTGGACGAATAGTCCCATATTGAAGCAGCTCAGAGACTTTGATAACCTCAAAGGCAGATGCGGCCTCTGCGAATACAAGGAAAAATGCGGTGGATGCAGGGCACGAGCATATGGCATGACCACCGAGTTCATGGATGCCTGTGGTTCAATACATGAGCCTCATGAGCTTCAGGGTGATTTCCTTGGGGAGGAGCCTTGGTGCACATATCAGCCAAAAGGAGTTGAATAAATTGGAGAAATTCAAGACAAAGGAACTCTCACTCATCGCAGTGTTCTCAGCCACATGGATCGGGTACACTTTCATATCAAACATGGCTATCGGTCAGATAGCTCACGGACTAGACGTACACATAGTACGATCAGTGCTTCTAGTACTCATCGTGGCTATGATTGGGCGCTTCGGTGGAGCACTCTGGATGACCACCATCGTGGGTATATTCTATCTGAGTTCAAGAACCCCATACCCCCCTGTAATAATCACAGCTGCCACCATGGCATCCGGTCTCCTGTATGACATCTACGTCAAGCTAACAGGCTACAAGAATGCTACTAACTGGAAGGTTTTCCCTATTGGGGTTGTACTCGCTGGACTAGCCCAGTCAGTAACCACTTTGGGGATATTGACAGTGCTTGGGTTCTTCCCGGAGAGAGCTATTCAGGCAGCTTGGATCGCTGGGTTGACCAAGAACGTTACCGCCAGTATAATCGCTGTTTTCATAGCGGTGGCTATCGTCAAACGTGTGGTTCCCATCTACAAGAACTACGGCTAAACCCCTCTTTTTTCCACTAACTAGCCTAAGATAGATATATTGTAACTCACCTCTTTCCATGGGAATATTATGGATACCGAGAAATTCTACTCAAAACTTGGCGCAGGATACCAGCCCGGAGTACTCACCACAGTGGTACTAGCAGCAGAGGAGCTGAAACGCCAAGGCAAGAAGATAATTGGATTAACAGGCGGCATGTATGACGAGGAGAGCTTCCCTTGGAGAGAAGTGAAGGAAATCTTCGCAGAAGCCACTGAGGCAGACTGGAGAGTTATGCTCCAATATGGAGGAACCCGCGGATATCAGCCACTACGAGAGGAACTCAGTAAATGGATGAAGGGACATGGAATCAACGTAGACCCCTACAAGGAGCTTATGGTCACCACGGGAAGCCAAGAGGCACTAGATCTCATGGCACGGATTTTCCTTGACCCGGGTGATGTAATCATCGTTGGTTCACCCACATATCTGTCTGCGCTTACAGCGTTCCAGACCAGTGACCCTGATATCAGGGAGGCGAAGCTTGACAAGGATGGCATGATCCCAGAGGAGCTTGAAAAGGTCGTTAAACAGGTGGTTTCTGAGGGTAAGATGGTGAAGTTTGTCTATATTATCCCCAGCTTCCAGAACCCCATGAGCAGCATGATGACCATGGAGCGCCGGAAGAAGATCATCGAATTAGCAAACAAATACGATTTCCTCATCCTCGAGGACAACCCATATGGCTACATCAGCTTCGAGGGGCCGATGCCTACTCCACTAAAGGGCTTGGACACAGAGGGCAGGGTCTGTCTCTTATACACATCTCCGAGCCCACGAGACCTCTCTACATCTCGTATGCCGTCTTCTGCTTGAAAA
>CALGBN010000061.1 GCA_937877765.1 Candidatus Bathyarchaeota archaeon
TTTTTCAAGCAGAAGACGGCATACGAGGTGTAGAGAGGTCTCGTGGGCTCGGAGATGTGTATAAGAGACAGCTATTATGAAGCCTCTTTGGCGTAGGTCCTTGTAGACTATGAACTTGATCCATAGCTCGGGGTCGTCATGTGATAACAGGTGTAGTAGTTCTTGGAAGCTCAGTGTTTTGTTTGTCTCTTCATCGATGACATGTATTTTTCTTCTTTCGACGTTGTAGAGGGTCTCTACGCCTCTGAGGCGATGCATCTTGTTTTTCCTGTACCCATATCCGTCTTGTAGTAGGCTGTCTGCTTCTGCTTGTGTGGGTACGATTATCTCTCGGTTGGTGTAGACGGCTGTGAAGGCTTCCATCACTCTGTCATGTGGTTTGATGTGGGATAATCTTATCGATCAAGGCATATTTTCACGTGGTTTATCCTAGGGGTATTATCGATGAAAACCTGCGATAAAATCCTTGTTTTGTGGTGACCATAACTATTATTGCCCTATTTGGCATCTCAGTACTAGTTTGTGTCCTAGAGTCCTTGTTATCACGGAGAAACCAAGCTCGGCGCGTAAAATAGCGTATGCGCTTGATGATGATGGCTCGCCTAGGAACGCCAAGTATGGTAAGGTTACTTTCTATGTAGCTAATCGGGGTAAGGATGAGCTGGTGGTTGTTAGCGCTGTGGGTCACCTGTATTCTATTGATCAGGTTGGTAAAGGATGGATGTATCCTGTTTTTGATATCAAATGGACGCCAAGCTATAGACAGAACAAGCGTGCTTCCTATACCAAACAATATCTTGACGCCATCAAAGGCTTGGGTAAACAAGTGGATGTCTATGTCAGTGCCTGTGACTATGATCAAGAGGGTAGTCTTATCGCGTTTAATATTATCAAGCATGGTATCGGGGATAAGGCATTAACAAAATCAAGGCGAATGGTATACAGCACTCTTACCGAAAAAGAACTGGTGTCTTCTTGGCAAAACATGAGTATGCGTCTTGATTTTCCGGTGGCTGCAGCGGGAAAGGCGCGTCATGAGGCTGACTGGTTGTTTGGTATTAATCTGAGTAGGGCTTTGACGATTGCTGCTAGGCGTTATCTTGACTTCAAGAAGGTATTGAGTATTGGACGGGTTCAGGGGCCGTCATTGAAGTTTGTTTATGATCATGAGCAAAGTATTCGTAGCTTCATACCTGTTCCCTACTGGAAGATTTACGCTGAGACCGAGATTGGAGGGTCTGTTTACTCGTTGGAGTATGAGATACCAGGACTTGAACGAGAGGTACATGCCAAGGATGTGGCCAGCGCTTGCAGGGGAAAAATAGGTAAAGTCATAGATATAGCCTCAGAGAGATCAAGGACACTACCTCCTCCCCCATTCAACCTAGGCGACCTCCAGCGTGAAGCCTACAAGCATCATAAATTGAGTCCTTCTGCTACCTTGAAGGCAGCCGAGGCCCTCTATCTAGGTGCTTTCATCAGTTATCCTCGTACAGAGAGCAATAAGATTCCTAGTAGCATCGATATCAAAGAGATACTGGAGAATCTTGCTAAGAATCCAGCATATGATGCTGAGGCCAAGGAGCTTGTCAAAGAGAAGCGGTTCAAGCCAAGACCCGGAAAAGGAGATGATCTTGCGCATCCGGCGATTCATCCTACGGGGCAGCGTCCTAGGAGGCTTAAGGATGAGGAGCAGAAGGTCTATGATTTGGTTGTGAGGCGTTTTCTTGTGTCTCTTGGTAAGCCTTTGGTGCAGCTGAAGACTGATGTTACGGTGGATGTTAATGGGTATATCTTCTATCTTCGGGGCGTTGTTACTCAGCGACCCGGATGGACTGTTTACTATGGGGCTTTTTTTTCTTCTAAGGATCAAGTGATTCCCGAGATAACACTGGGACAAGAGATACCTGTGACCAAGTTATCAACACGAAGAAAGTACACAAGACCAGGTTCACGGTTTAACGCTTCATCCCTGATACGTAAGATGGAGCAAGAGAAGATTGGTACTAAGGCTACTCGAAGCAATATAGTTGATACATTGTATAACCGGGGATATATTCGTGGACAAAAAATTGCAATTACTAGTCTAGGGGAGAATACGGTTGAGACCCTTATACATTATTGTCCTGAGATTATTGATGTGAAGCTAACACGGGACCTTGAAGATGAGCTTGAGGAAATTGAGTCAGGTGAGAAGGATGCTTCGGTTGTATTTGATGATGTTGTCGAGGAGTTGAAGCCTATTCTGGCTCGTTTTAAGGAGAATGAGGGGCAGATTGGGCGGACTATTTCAAATGCTGTGCTTGGTAAGCCGAACAGTGACTTGGGTTCGTGTAAGCTTTGTTACAGGGATAAGGTGGAGGGATCTGTTTTCTGTAATCGGCATACTGGTGCTTATGAGATGCTTGAGAAAGTGTATCAGCAGTGGAGATACGCCTTGGGTATCCAGTGGGTAGATTATCTTGAGAAGGTTGCCAAGGTATCTGGAACAGGGAATTATGTTAAAGAAGTGATAGAGAGTATTCTAGACTAGTTTTGTTCTTTGGGTATTTCCCAGCGGCTGTTTCTGCCGTCTCGTACCCAGTTGCCACCGATCTCCCTGATCTTGTCATTGATTGGTCCCCATAGGTCGCCTAGGAATTTCTTTGGGCTGACTGATATCTGGGCTTCATCCTCTTCAATGTTTAATTGTGAGGTGTCTACTCCTGCTGATTCTAGGATGGCTTGGGCTGATTGTGGTGGCCAAGCTTCCTCTGTTGATGATGGCTCTTGATGAATCACACGTGTCTCTGCTTTACCCACTGAGATTACTATTCCTATTTTGCTTCCGCAGTCAGGACATGTTATCCATGTGATCTTGTCTTTTTTCGCTGCCATCGTTACCGGTTAAAGTATTTTACAGGCTGGGTTAAAAGCGGTGTGGTTAAGCTTTTAATAGTTGAATACCTCTAGGGGGGCATCTAGGGGGATTCTATGGCCGTTATTCGTGAGATATTCAGCTTTATGAAGGGAAATGTTCTCGTCATGACTATTTGTGAATGCGTTTGGCGTTCAACAATTGATATTATCTGGCCTTTCTTGTCCTTGTACGTTTTGAGTCTCGGCGGTAGCTATGAGACTGTAGGTCAACTGATGTCTATAGGTACGGCTGCTAGTCTTATCCTCTATCCTCTTGGAGGTTATATTGCGGATTATCAGGGTAGAATCAAGTTAATTGCGTACATGACCTTTGGGTATGCCTGCGCATTTCTGATACCTGCATTTACTAACACATGGCAATGGCTAGGCGTAGGCATGTTCGTTCAGAGCTTGGTTACATTTTATTTCCCTGCTCGACAAGCCCTTGTGGCTGATAGTATTCCACCTGCTAAACGTGGTATTGGATTTGCTGCTACTGTGGCTATTCCTAGTGCTTTTGGTTTAGCTGCTCCTGTAGTTGGTGGATGGTTGATTGATACCTATGGTATCAGTAGAGCAATGCATGGACTCTATTTTGCTAGCTTTTGGATTGCATCAGCTATAGCGTTGTTCAGATTCAAGTTCTTGAAGGAGACTATAGATAACCCTAAGAAACTTGATTTGAGTCTGGGTAAGATGCCTGGGCTTATAGTTGAGGCGTATAAGAGCGTCTTTGGTGTTCTGGGGGATATTCCCAAGCGGCTTTATGTTCTTTCATTCTTAGTGTCCGGTAGCGTGTTTTTTGCTTCTCTTGTGAGTAGCTTTTGGGTTATTCGAGCAAAGGAGATTATCGGTTTAACCGTTACCCAGTGGGGTACCGTAATGCTGGTTTCAGGGTTGGTAAGCGTAGTACTAGGAATACCTGCGGGTAGTATTGTGGATCGGTTTAGTAAGAAACTGATAGCAGGGGTATGTTTGATTTTAGGTGGATTCCAATGTTATCTTTTCCTAAGATGTACAACATTCACACACGTGGTAATTCTAGCAGCTATAACCACTCTCACTAACAGCTTCATGAATCCAGCCTTCCAGAGCCTATTTGCTAACATGACTCCAAGAGCTATGAGAGGCAGAGTATTGTCTTCAATTGGTGGTGGAGGTATCTGGCTAATGCGTGGTGCATGGGGAAGCGGAGTACTGGGAATGACAATGCAGACTCTTGGAACCCTACTCAGTGGATACTGTCTCTTATACACATCTGACGCTGCCGACGAATTAGACGGTGTAGAT
>CALGBN010000062.1 GCA_937877765.1 Candidatus Bathyarchaeota archaeon
CAAGCAGAAGACGGCATACGAGATGTAGAGAGGTCTCGTGGGCTCGGAGATGTGTATAAGAGACAGATGAAAGCGCTTCTACTAGTAGGCGGCTACGCTACAAGACTCAGACCCCTGAGCCTAGACCGACCCAAATGCCTCTTCCCCGTAGACAACAAACCAATCATCGATTACCTAATAGAAAACCTAGCAAAAGCCAACTGCACTGAGGTAGTCCTCGCCGTCAACAACCACGCAGAAAAAATCAAATCCTATCTCGGCGAAGAAAAACACGGGATAAAACTCCATTACAGTCAGGAGGACCAACCTCTCGGCACAGGTGGCCCAATAAAACTAGCAACAAACTATCTCCAAGATGAACCATTCCTCGTTCTCAATGGAGACATCCTAAGCTGGATAGACTACGCTGAACTAATGCAACACCACAAGGAAAACCATGCAACCGCTACGCTAACACTAAAACAGGTATCAGATCCCACACGCTACGGAGTAGTAAGGTTCGGGGAAAACGATTCAATACAAGAATTCGTTGAAAAACCAACCCGAGAACAAGCCCCAAGCAACTGGATAAACGCCGGCTGCTACGCACTCAACCCCGAGATACTCAACACTATACCAGAAGGTAAAGTTAGCATTGAACGCCAAGTATTCCCCAAACTCGCAGCACAAAACAAGCTAAAAGGCTACAAGTACCATGGAGACTGGATCGACATCGGAGTACCCAGCGACTACCTGGGAGCAGACAAACTAATAAGAAAAACACAGGCCAGCATAAACCCCACATGTATCATCCACCCAAACGCAACTATAACCGACTCCATAATCTGGGGAAACACAACCATCGGACCACACACAATCATAACAAGCACTATCATTGGGCGAAACACCATGATTGGGCATCATATCAGCATCAAAAACAGCGTCATTGCAGACAACACAATAATAGATCACAACCTCATCATCACCGAAGCAACCATATACCCCAACCTCCACATAGAAACAAACATCAAAAACCGGGAAATCAAAACATAAAACCCAATAAACAAACTATTCACCAAAACTAACCCTCAATAACCCCATGGAGATCAAGCCAAAGACGCCACAACCGCATATATGTAACTACTTCAAAGCCCCAGACATGCCAACCTTAACCCAGCACCCCAGATAATACACATACACACACTATAACCCACCCCGCATACAGTATATAGAGCAATAAACCAAGACAAACCTAGAAACCTACACTCTCCCACACAATAAACCTTAAATTATATCTAACCATACCAGTAGATAGAACTAGACATGTCTACCAATAACTCAGAGATTACAATTGATATAGACGCAAAAAAACTAGTAGCACTCACACTACTAACCATCCTAAGCGTCTACACCCTATATAGTTACAGTACAGCATTATACGCATTCATAGCAACCGACAACCAATTTCCAAACTTAAACCGGGTAACAAACTTTGACTCTTATGACACCAGCAACAACCTTGACGACACATTCATCAAAGGTCAAACCGCTCGCATTAAGGCTACAGTAGAACGAGCCACGGACTACTATACAACTGCGCCATACTATACAAGCTATTATTCTACTGGATCAACAAAAGTCAGTATATCAGTATATCGTGAAGATAGTGGGACCATTAAAATAGTGAAATTTTACACATCATCAGTCACACTCACACCAGGAGTACCACATAATATACAGCTAGACCATTACGTTGGAAACACTGGAACATATACAGCAAAAATATTCGTCTGGGACGACTACCTCCCCACAGGAGGCACCGTAGCAATAGACACAACTGGCTCAGTAGCCACCGTA
>CALGBN010000063.1 GCA_937877765.1 Candidatus Bathyarchaeota archaeon
ACAGACCACAGACAAACACAGCGTAGCCACCCCAGCAAACTGGAAACCAGGCGACCCAGTAGTAGTACCCCCACCACACACCGCAGAAGCAGCCGAGGCAAGAGTCAAGGAAGGCTACGACTGCAAGGACTGGTACCTCTGCTTCAAAAAGCTGTGATCAACCATGCCATGTGTAAGCCCTGACGGAAAACCATCAGAAACAGGCATAGTAACCCTAAAGGCTGTACAAGCAGGGGCTGATACCCCCGAAAAAGTCCAAGAAGCCACGGGAAACCCCATGTTCAAAGTAAGATCAGGTCTCCGAGACCTAGTAAACGCGGGATACCTAGAGCTCAAGGGCGGCAAATACAGCCTAACCGAAACCGCGCTGGACGCTCTCTAAACCTTTTTATCTCCTTTTTTATCGCCATCACTACGTAGAACCAGTTCCCCCGAGATCATCTGATCCAAAGCATCACGTACACTCGTACCCCCAGCCACAGGATAAGTTCCGATAAAATTATCCCGCAAGACATGGAACGGACCATCACCCAGCTCATCACTCAACAAAACCGTAGCATCCTCCTCCACAATCATGTTAGTAACCGTTATACCCCGTTTCCGCTCAAGTGATGCTGCCTTGTTCTCCCGTGTATACCACCGCTTGACCCCCTCACCATCCACATCAACAAAAAGATAGAAAGGCGCAGACCCAAAATGCTCCGAAACACTCGAACTCATACCAGCATCATCCACAATAGGCAACGTCACCCTGTGCATCTCATGCTCCATAGGCTCAATATGCACCACCAACGACTCCAAACGAGGCACACCCTCCCGCACCTTATCCTCAACCAAGTGACTCAACCGATGCGTCTTATCCACATCAAGCCCCTGCGGAACCAAAATAGTAACCTCACCCAAACAGAAGGGACCACTTCGCCTCATCCTGATGTGCTTTGCCTCCACTACCCCATGCACGCTCTCAGCCAGATTCTTCACCTCAATCAAGGTATCAGGGTTCTCCACAGCATCAAGTAACACAAGTAAACCGCTCCAGCTGAGCTCCAATCCGACTCTGATGATGAGTACACTGATCAAGGCACCTGCTAGCCCCTCCACCACTGGGTACCCTATCCATGAACCAATTACACCCACGAGAACCACGCCGCTGCTGTAGACATCAGTCATAAAGTCCTCGCTCTGGCTCTGAACCGCCTTACTGTTAATCTCCTCACCGATACGCCTCATATACCGAGCCAACCAGAGAAGCACAGGAATAGAAACTCCCGCTGCACCTAAAACAAACAACGGCTCAGCAACAGGCGTAGGATTCAGCACCCTTCTGCTGCTTTCAACAAGCATGAATCCACCTGTTATGAGAATAACCACAGCCACAAGAAGAGATACCAGTGTCTCAACACGATAATACCCATAACTAAACCGTTCATTGGGTGGTCTACGGCTAAGCCTAAGACCAGCGTATACTGCTACCAAGGAAACCAAGTCGGTCAGAGAATCTACTGCTTGTGCTTGAAGCGAAACGCTTCCAGATATGATGCCTACTACTCCTTTGATTATCCCCAGTATGGCGACCACGATAAAGCTGATCTTGGTAACCTTTTCTCCTTCGTCGAATACTGCTGGTCCGGTTTCCATGTTTGTTTATTGTTCTGTGGTGATTTTAAGTTAAGCTAAGAAAACACATTGAATTATAG
>CALGBN010000064.1 GCA_937877765.1 Candidatus Bathyarchaeota archaeon
GCATCAAACCAATATGAGCCTGAACCGGAATACCAGTATCAGCTATCGCCTTAACCATGGAGGCTACCTCTTTTCCGCCTTCGAGTTTTACTGCGTCTGCTCCGCCTTCCTGTATGAGGCGGGCCGCGTTTCGTTTTGTCTCCTCTAGGCTGATATGGTAACTCATGAAGGGCATATCAGCTACGATCAAGGGGGTCTTGGCTCCTCGTACCACTGCTTTAGTGTGGTGTATGATGTCATCAACCGTGACTGGCACCGGGTTCTCGTAGCCTAGCACCACCATTCCAACGCTATCCCCTACCAGTATCATGTCTAGTCCTGCTTTCTCCACCAGCAACGCGGTTGGGTAATCATAGGCGGTGGTCATGGTGATCTTCTCGCTTTTCTCCTTCATTTTCCAGAGCTTTGAGACAGTAATCTTTGACAAAGTAAACACTAGTGAAAGGTTGGCTTCTGGGGATTAAAAATAAGCGGTGAACCTACTTCCGCATAGTGGAGTAGAGCCCCTCTGGGGCGTGTTTGTACTCAAAGTGGCTTAGGTCCGCTGGGCATTGTCCCGGTGCATCAACTATGATGATCTCTTCCCCTAGCTCCTCATAGACTGCCCTGAAGTGAGTCTTGGACTTTGAGACAATGATCTCAAAACTCAGTGGATCGTATCCGAATCTTTCCATTGGGTCTGCGTCTATCAGGCTATGTTGTCTGGAGACTAGTTGTATCCATAGTCCTCCTACTTGGATGATGGCTGATAGACCAAGGTCAACCTCCCGGTTAATGGTCATGGGTCCAGTACCAGTATATTTTGCATGTCCAGCCCACAGTACCTCAGCTCGTACCCTGAACTTACCTCCATCTCTCCAACCTGTGCTTGCACCTATCTCTAGCTCAATTTTGGCTCCCCTTCCAGCCTCCACACATTTCTGTGCTGAAGGTGGATCATAGATCATGGGTACGGCTGCGTTCTCGGCTCTTTGTTTGAGCAACTCCCTTATGATGAAGGTGGTATCATTGGTTCTATCCGCGTGATCCAGTATCACAATGGGTTTTGATGCAGTCTTCGCCTTCTCGATAGCAGTCTTGACGCCCTTCTCCAGGCTATACAGAGACTTGTTCCCCATTCCAGTGAGCATACCACGATGCTCCCAAGCAAGCTCAGAAAGATCATTAACGATCTCCTTCGCAAGCGCTGGTTCATTATCAGTTACAGCAATAACTGACATACCCAGATTATGCACATCAGCCCACGCGAATCCAAACAACACAGTAACATCGATAACACCCGGCTTCGTCATCCACTCCTTGAGCCGTGTGATGAGGTCCTTGGCTGGCGAGATGGTTGTGGCGCTGAAGACAGATGGTACCACTATACCCGGTTTCTTGATAGCAGAGATAGGCTTCACCTCTCCTCTTAGTGTCTTGAACATGCAACGTGCGGCTCTTCTCCCGGTCTCAGCTTGGTCTATGTGGGGGCTGCTGTGGAACCCGAATACAGCTGTGGCTTCTTTGAGAAGCGCCTCATCCTTGTTACCGTGAAGGTCAAGGGTCACCATTATTGGAATATCATAGCCTACGGCTTTTCTTAGGGCTCGCACTGCATCTGTTTCGGGGTCTGTGCGGCTTTCAGTCGCCATGGCACCGTGTAGACTCAGCAAAATACCGTCTAGATGGTCTTTTTCCTTCCTGAAACCCTCCACGATCAACGGCACATAGTGGTCGTACACCTCATCAGCCACAGTAGCAGTGGCGCCACCGCTCCCAACCACAATAGGCACCATCTCGGCTTCTTCTTTTTCACATACCTCGATGAAACCGCCAATACAGCTGTTGGTGTCTCGTCCTTTCTCGATTATATCCTCACCATAAACTGAGGTCAGTTCAAAATCATCCAAACTGGTTACACCGGGCCAGAACGAGACAGTCTCGTGGCTGAACCCAGCTACTCCTATCCTGTACCTCATTTCCCAATCACTATCCCTGAGGGATCAATCTCCTCCCTAAGCAACCTAAGCTCCTCCTCCGTGGGTGGCTCAGTGACACCCACATCATCAGGTATAATCAGCTTGAAACTCGTATTCTCAACAACTTCCTCAACGGTTACCCCCGGATGCACCCGCAGAAGCATCATCTCCTTAGTTTCTTCATCAAAACCCATTACCCCTAACTGTGTGATCACCCTGTATGGCCCTGTCTCGGCTGGTAGTCCTGCTGCTTCTCGTGCTCCGGGTCCAGTCAAGTATCCGGGAGTGGTGAGGTAGTCTAGTTTGTTTACGAATCTGAGTTTGTCGTGGCGCATGAGTATGATGGTTCGTGTGCAGAGGCTCCCCACGTCGTTGGCTCCGCCACTTCCAGGTAACCTTACCTTAGGGTTGTCATGGTCGCCGATGACTGTGGTGTTCAGGTTGCCGTATTTATCGATCTGTGCTGCTCCTAGGAACCCATAGTCCACGAGTCCAGCCTGAGCCATTCCCATCGCGTAGTCCATGCTTGCGGCTATCACTGCCTTGTAGAAGGTTCTGCTATCACCCACGCTGATGGGTATTGTTGGTATCTTGGGTCCGATTCCCCCCGCCTCAAAGACGATTAATAAGTCTGGTGCGTGAAGTTGTTGAGCTAGCATCGTAGCGATTATAGGCAGTCCTGTGCCTACGAAGATGGATTTCTTGTTCTCAAGCTCCCTGCTGGCTACACATGCCATTAGTTCAGTGAGGTTGTACTCCATGGTCACCGCCTCCAAGGTGCCTCCATAGGCACTTGTAGATGTTCAAGCCTCCAGAGATACTTCATTTTCTCCTCTCCCCCGATGAGTTCAATGTACTCTGCCTGATTTTCTACACCGAAGACGTATTTGTCCATATACTCCTGTACACCCTCATCGCTTCTGCTCAGCTTCAACCACTCAGCCATATGCTCCTCATCACTATAGTAGAGATCAGGCATATTGCCTGGATGCGAACCATAACGGGATTCAACAACCGCGTCTACAACGAAATGAGGTATCGCGGTCCTATCAGGGTGGTCTATGATGTCCTCGTGGGGTATTATTTTCTCTGTGGTTATTATGAGTCGTTTCGCGGCTCTGCTAAGCTCAATATCCTCGATGGTAGTACCATCAATCTGACAGTTACCATACTTATCGCATCGGTGAACATGTATGAAAGCGACATCAGGATAACAAGCCGGGATCAACGTGATGGGTTTACCCGTATATGGGTCCTCAACAATCTTTGAGCTACTATAATTGAATGTATCAGTGCCCATCATGATCCGTGCTGGGAACCACGGTAACCCCATGGATGCTGCCTTGAACCTCCACTGGAACGCCGCGTTACTGAGTTCAGCTACTACCTTTACTCTGCCTGACTCTGTAGCTCTTCTCCCTGCTGGTGATAATCCTCTAAGCTCATGTCCATGGGCGTAGGCGCATTCTATTCTATCTACTACGCCTCCACCGATCAATATGTCTACATCGTGGACACTGGTTTTTCCAGCCATAATCATGTTGCGTCTCCGCTGTCTGATCATCTCGTAGATGCCTTCCATGCTGAGCCTGATGTGCCCGAAGCCCCCCATAGCAAAATAATCCCCATCATTGATGTAACGCTGGACCGCTTCCTTCATGGTGGTTCTTTTATCCATTAGCGCCCTCGGCTTGTTTTCCCGCATCCATTTCCGTCCCTCATCGGGGCTCATCCACGCAAGTAACTCGCCTTTTCCCTCGGCTAAAACCTTCATACATTATATACAGTTCTTTGAGGACTTGATATTTTCGCCAAGTAAAAGAAAAAAATTAGTAGATCTCTCGTTCTCCGCCCCATAGGAGCTTATTCAAGGCAATCAAATACTTGTCTCGCCAAGCCTCAAGCTCCTCGAGACTCCGCTCACCCACCATATCGTCAACACCATCTACAGCCTTCTCCTTTACTGATTCGGGGAACTCTGTCCACTTAGCCATATCCTTGAGCCACTCTTGTTTCTTGACACCAATAT
>CALGBN010000065.1 GCA_937877765.1 Candidatus Bathyarchaeota archaeon
AATGATACGGCGACCACCGAGATCTACACCGTCTAATTCGTCGGCAGCGTCAGATGTGTATAAGAGACAGCTACGAAGTAGACGCCACAAAGGTAAACACACTAATCACAACCAAAGGCGAGAAGAAAGCCTTCGTCAAACTATCAGACGAATACGATGCATCAGACGTCGCTATCCGTCTAGGAATACTATAGGTGAGATGAGATGGGTAAGAAATTAAGAGTACAGCGAAGAGGACGCGGCGGACACCAGTTCAAAGCCGCAAAAATGAACAAGATCGCCCCAGCAAAGTACCCAAAGAAAACCGATGAAGTCCAGCAGGGCTACATCAAGGACCTTACACATGAACCAGGGAGAGGGGCCCCACTCGCATACATAGAATTCGGACAGGGACAAGGCTTCTACACTACAGCCATAGAAGGAACAGCGTTAAACCAAGAGATACACGTAGGCGCAGAAGCACCACTAAAAATCGGAAACGTACTACCCCTAGGAAGCATCCCAGAGGGAACCATGGTATGTAACATCGAGCTACGTCCAGGAGACGGCGGCAAGATGGCTAGATCAAGCGGAGCATTCGCTACAATAATCGCACATGCAGCAGGAAAAACCACTGTCAGACTACCAAGCAAACGAACAGTACGCATAAACAGCAACTCACGCGCCACACTAGGAATCATCAGCGGCGGCGGAAGAAGAGAAAAACCCTTCATGACAGCCGGTCAGAAACATCACAAGAAACGCGCAAAGGGACACAAGTACCCTACAGCACACGGCGTAAAGATGCCTGCGGCCATGCACCCACACGGTGGAGGTCGCCACAGAAGACCCGGTAAATCAACGACTGTCAGCAGACACGCACCTCCTGGCGCAAAAGTAGGCTTAATCGCAGCCCGCAACAGCGGTAAACGACAGAGGAGGAGAAACTAAGGGTTTAAAACCCCTTTTCTTAATAGGTGAAACAATATGCCCAAGGACTTTAACTATCGTGGAAAAACCATCGAGGAACTACAAGCAATGTCCATGGATGAGTTCATCAGGATGCTTCCATCAAGAATGAGAAGAAGCCTGAAACGTGGACTCAGTCAGGAACAACGTATAGTGCTTGAGAAACTCCGCAAGGACGACGGCAAACCGGTAAGGACCCATGCAAGGGACCTTGTTATTATGCCTGAGATGCTTGGGAAGACAATTCACTGCTACACTGGTAAGGAGTTCAAAGAGATAACCATCAACGAAAAAATGATGGGCCACTATCTCGGTGAATACGCAATAAGCATTACACCAGTACGTCACGGACGTCCAGGTATCGGTGCTTCAAGAAGCAGCATGTATATCCCACTCAAGTAGTTTCTCTACAACAATTTTTTCATTTTTTATCTATAATAACCTACAATCATTATACAGCATACTTTGTTTTGCATAGAATAAACGCTATTTTTTTTGTGTGGAATTATTTTATCATTATTGTAAGAACCCTGTAACTAGAAGAGCATTAGAATACATACCATGAATAACGTTTTTATATTAAGACACGATTCAAGGTAGGCGAACGGTGCGTATATGCCATCCTGGAAATATTCAGTACAAGGGCTAGACCCAGACAAGACCGCTATAGCCAGCGGTAGGGATCTCAGAATAAAGCCAAAAACAGCTAGAGAAATCTGTAATCACATCAAAGGAATGAAGCTTGAAGAAGCAAAGACATTCCTAGTAGACGTAATCGACAAAAAACAAGCAGTTCCATATTACCGATACCGCGGAAAAGTTCCACACAGAAAACAGCTAAGTGGACATGATGCAGGTCGGTTCCCTGAGAAGGCAGCCGGAGAGATACTGAAAATCCTAGACTCAGTGGAGGCTAACGCCGAGTTTAAGGGCTTATACGCAGACAGACTCAAAATAGTTCACATGGCTGCACACCGTGGCAGAGTCATACGGAAATTTATCCCTAGGGCTTTTGGAAGGGCGTCACCATACTACAAACACTTGACCCATATTGAAGTCGCAGTTGAGGAATTCTAATGTCAGTAGTCAGGCGAATCATTAAAGACAGCATCGAGCGCGTCAAAGTAGACGAGCTTCTTGCAGAAGAATACGAACAAGCCGGATACGGTGGAATTCAACTAACAAAGACACCACTAGGCGCCCAGATAAACCTATTCGCAATGAGGCCAGGCCGAGTAATCGGTAAAAGAGGAAGAGCAATCAAGGCTGCCTCCGCAAAACTCGAAGAAGAACTAGGACTGCCTAACCCGCAGATCACAGTAATCGAGGTCGAGGTACCTGAGCTTAACCCAAGGATCATGGCCTCAAGAGTAGCAAACGCACTCGAAAGAGGAGTCCACTTCAGGAGAGCAGTCTTCTGGAGCCTCAACCGAATCATGGAAAGCGGTGCACTTGGATGTGAGATCATCCTCAAAGGCTGTCTCTTATACACATCTCCGAGCCCACGAGACCTCTCTACATCTCGTATGCCGTCTTCTGCTTGAA
>CALGBN010000066.1 GCA_937877765.1 Candidatus Bathyarchaeota archaeon
AGTCCGGCATTCTCCGCCACCCTCCCCACGCTCAACGGGTACGCTTCGAGATATTCACCGACCTTCTCACGATCAGCGTACCTCGCGTACTCCTCAACAGACAGAGCTATCCTGCCCTCTGGGACGGACCTGTATCTTGACAGGTAGATCATGTCTAGGAGCGTCTTCTCCAGATCGGAGTAGCGCACGCCATCCTCGGCTACTACGCCGAACACGGTGAGTCTCGGGGCTATCTTGATGAACTTGACCCTCGACCTGGCGATGCGTATCTCCTTGTTCCTGTAGATCTCATCGTTAACCACGAAGACCGTGTCCGAGTACTCGTGGGTCGCGCCGTTCATCCTAAGGGCGGTGTTCAACCCAAAATACCAGTTGACTCCAAGCTCCTCCAGGCCCAGCGATATGACCCTGTGCGCGTCGATGGCTTTCTTGTTCGAGAACTCGTCCAGCGTTTTGACGTAGTAGAGCCCGCGTACTATCCTGACAAGATAGCCGTAGGATATCATGTAGTTGACCGTGTTCACGGTGACGGCGTCGAACTTTCTACAGGCATCCTCGATGGCTTTCCGCTTCACAGCCTTTCCGCCGTAGCTGGACACGATGTATCTGGTCAGGCTTTTCATGATAGTTATTCATGTAACAATAAATAAATATCTTATTGTTTGTTACATGAATACGAATCAATGAACCATGAAATGGTAAAGCAGAGCTTCAATTCGAAACACAGACCATATTCAAGGCATTTTCTCCCTGACACGTAATAGACACCACACTGCCTTCCAGCCTATATCCTGACCTTTCATTTAATTATAAATTTACATATAGCGTGTGAAGTACCTCAAATCATTTGCAATACATTTAACGGAAAATAATTAGCCGAAGAACCTGCCTAGGCTTGTCTGCTGGGGCCGTCCGACGAGGGCGTCGAAGCTCATGTCCAGCGCGTCCAGCAGCTGCTCGAAAGTCCCCTCAAAGTACTCCTCGTACTTGCCCACGTCCACGTCCCGGGGCTTAGCCACTATCGCCGGCAGCACATCGTGTTCGAGAGGAAGGTCCATTAAAAAGAGGATTGAAACGGCGGCGAGCACGCACGCCTCGGGGTTACCATATAGGACAGGCTCTTTGAGAAGGGCTACCTCATGGACTACCACGCCTCGACGAACACGTTCAGGTTCTTCTCGCCCTACGTGATAACGTACAGGGAGATCGACTCATTCATCGCTGACCTGAGAGAGACTTTGTCTAGCGTGGAATCACCCTAAGCTTAAGATCGAAACCTTAGGTGGTTCCCAAGGACCGTGAAAATAAATCTAGACTAACCTTTAGATTTAATTAATTTCCAATCAACAGACGCATGAGACAGGAAAGTGCTTATGATTTAAAAAAAATTTTCGTTTTAACAGAATTATTTTACTGTTCTATATAATGAAACGCCTGTTCTAAAACGTAGGTTAATATGGGGTTGAATGTAAATAACAGTGGGCTAACATGAAGAAAAAAATTGCACTAACAGCAATGTTGGTGATTCTATTTATGCCCGTATATAACGTACAAGCTCTCTGGCATTACGACTTCAACTACGACGAGGTATCATACGCAGAAATAGAATGCTACTACGCTGAATACTGTTTTCAAGGAGAAACATATGATGGCAGTTCAATCGATGAAGAAACATACGAAAATCTAGATGAAGACGATATTACAACGGACCTACTCGGAGTATCCAAATTATTCCACCAAGCATCACATGGAGGCAACTCAACTAATGGAAACGGTAACTATCTATGTACGCACACTTCAGGTGAAAGAATATACCCCAATGAGATACCGGACCTAGATAGCGTTACAGGTGGTGGTAACCAACTATTAGGATTCGCATCCTGTTGCTATTCGGGACTTGATCACCCCAGAATAACTATGCTGCATGATGAATTCATTGGTGAAGGTTCAGAAGCATACATGGGGTACAATGACGTGGTGAATGGACGAGACGCTTACTATTTTGCGTGTGCTTTCTATGATAACATAGTTGAAGCAGATACTATTGAAGATGCAATCGACGACGCACTAGCTGCAACCAATGATGCTGTCGCCGACATTTTGGAAGCATACGGAGACCTTGACATCGAGTTGGTGGACAGTTAAAATGTTGAAAAATAGAAACCTCCAAATAATTGTGTTAGTAGCACTGTTCTGCTGCATAGGATACTCACTTAAGATAGCGTCATCAACAGGTTATGAGAAATCAGACAAACTTCTAAAATATAATATAGC
The DNA here is from genome assembly GCA_937877765.1 of Candidatus Bathyarchaeota archaeon. GTDB lineage: Archaea > Thermoproteota > Bathyarchaeia > TCS64 > TCS64 > RBG-16-57-9. The sequence continues at coordinate 2,275 of CALGBN010000066.1, forward strand.
AGAAAGCGAAGCGAATCCTACGATATCAAAAGATGAAGCAATAGAAATTATTTCTAGAAAATGGGAAATACCATCTAATGACGTAACAACAATATCTAAACTACAATACGACAAATTACAGGATAACAAGATCTGGGTAATTAAAATGTACCACAAAGGTTCCTTGATTATCACTGCAAGGATCGATTCCAAAACAGGCAAAGTAGTAACAATATGTGACCATCGAAGACTGGGAGAAGTTAACAACGTCGAAGAAATGAGCTCAGTAATTGAAATCGCTAAAAAAGTATTGAACGAACAAGAAGTAGACATAAATCTATTAGGTTCACCTAAAGTCACTCCGCCGAACATGTCTCCTGGTTCAGTCACAAAAAAGACATATCGAATAACTTGGTATCAAACCTACAAAGGAGTTAAAGTAAATGGGTTTGTCAGGGTTCGCGTAGATAAGGAAACGCTACTACCTGTTGAATTCAGTAACTTCCTCTTAAACGTGGATAACATAGATGTCAATCCAAAAATATCAGAAAAAGAAGCCATAGCGAGTGCAAAATCATTCCTAGAAACCGAAGTCGTTACATCGAAAGGGTACAGTTCATTCACCATTAAGACATTAGAGCTGGTAATTGACAAGCCTAACTACGATATTGAAACTAATGACTTACTGGTTCCTGAAGGAAACCCGCTTCTAGCTTGGTATCTACAGGCTGTTGACGAGAGCGATAAGCTCGTAGACCTCTTAGTTGATGCACATACATCGGAGATAGTTGGTTTTATCGGGTATCGTTAAATTTCCATTTTTTTTATCATAATAATTAATTTGCTATATTGATTATAATTTAATAACATTCTATCAAATACTCTTTTTTTAGCTAGTTTTTATCTGTTTCTATTAAGCCACTTATGCACGCCACGTATTTACCTGACTCGGTTATGCTGTAGACGTTCTCCCTGCGTTCGAGAGGAAAGTCCATCAAAACAAGGATTGAAACTCGCGGTGATTCAGGTGGCTCCTAAGATCAGGGTGTACGTTCGAGAGGTAGATCCATTAAAACAAGGATTGAACCCTCTGGGCGGCGCCTACTACTGGGGCACCACCACTACCAATGTTGATTTCAATGTTAACATCAAAGTTGATATCAAGAATCCTTCTGAAACCTATATCCCGAAGGCTTCACAAGGCTTCACGAGATGGATCTCCTAGAGAAGCTGAATCAATAAGAAGTTAGGGACGAAAAACCCTGTGTCCGTCGAGGCGGAGCGCCGTGGCGGGATAAGGAGCAGGGGATTTAACAGGGGAAGTGAAACGAATCTTGGGGTGATGTTCGGTGAATTATTGTGATATTACTGCATCATTTGGTTGGGTGGCGGCGGGCGCTCGACCCTTAAAACCCACGATTTATCACCAATTTGTTAGGGTTGTAACTCTATCATACTCTACCAACGATTCCACGTAACTCGATTAAAAGATTCTCAACGAATCTATCAAACTCCGGTGGCGGGGCGTCGATGAACAGGCTCCTCTCGAACGGGCTTTCAACCACGGCATCGTCCATCTTGATCGCCTTCCTGTTGGTCTCGAAGTTCCTCCGGTATTTACTGTAGTAAAAAGAAGACTTCGTCTTGCGTGCACTCTCATCGGCCAACGCCGAGACCCTGTACCCCTGTCTCTTATACACATCTCCGAGCCCACGAGACCTCTCTACATCTCGT
>CALGBN010000067.1 GCA_937877765.1 Candidatus Bathyarchaeota archaeon
CCATTGACTCCCAGCGGCGCATATACCTCCCAAAAGAACTAGGCTTCAAAGCAGAAATAGCAATAATCATACCCCGAGGACAAAACTACCTACTGATACCCATACCTAAAGAGATCACGCCAATAGACACCAAACACACAACACAGGAACTCAAGCAAATGGGAGAAGAAAAAGCCAAGAGGGAAACACGAAATGCTAATCGAGTCTGACCTGTTTATCGCATACCTGAAAAAAGAAGACTGGCTCAAACCCGCAGCCGAAAAAATCTTCAACGCCATAAAGAACAGCACCCTTCAAGACATACAGGCCTCAACAGACATAATCCATGAGCTGTACTACGTCTTCAGCGACGTCGCGCCGATACCCACCATACTGGGCAACGCCGCGAATCTAGCCACCCTGAAGAACATCACATACATAGACCCAACGCGAGAGATCCTTCTATCCGCCCTAGACCTCATGACAAGCTATGGCCTCAAATCCATATTCGACGCCATCTACGCGGCGACCTCCCTAACACCGCATGTCCCCGACCACACAATACTCTCAACAGATCAAGCTTACGATAAAATCTCGGGCATAGAAAGAATCGATCCCAGAAACCTAGAGATACCAGAGTGAACTACCTTCCTACGAGTAGAGAGGAGAATAGGTCGATCGCCGGGTCTCTACGCTACGTCAAGGTGAAGTCTGCGCCCCTTCACTGGTTTTACTGCCTGAAACGGGTCTTTCAGTAGTATTCAATGATTTCAAGTATTTTTTAGGTACGAATGGATGCACAATCCAAATTTAAATTAAAAACTTAATGGTTTGGTGCAGGCTTGTAATTGGTAATTATGTGAAGAGGCGTGAGTTCTTTATCATTTCTTTTATGTAGGGGTGTAGATCGTCCTCCATTTTGTTGATCCATCTGTGTTCGCGGTGCTGTTCGTCTGGTTTCACTTTGTCTGTGTTTACCTCGACTCTATTGTAGGTGGTCACGGTGTTTGCGATGGGCCATATGTGGGATGTGGTCGATATCTGGGTGCTGTTTATAGACTGTAGCCCTGTTTCCATGGATAACACGCGTTTCACTGCTTCCTCAAGCGACTCGTTTCTATAGATTCTTCCTCCAGGGGTGAACCAGAGGTCTTTCCCGGGTTCGTTGTTTCTCAGCGTTAACAGCAGGCTATCCTTGTGGGTGATGAGGAGGTCTACGCATGGTAGAGGCATCTGTTTCTTTATCTTGTCGTAATGCTTGGGCTCTATCCTTGTCATATTGTTATCTTTGATTGGTCGCCGATTATGAGTCTCTTGCCTTTGGGGGGTTGGTTGTTTATGGTGATTACTGCGTTTCGTCCTGTTACGCTGTCCGTTATCAGCTCGCCGCACTCTATCGATGCGCCTTCCATGACTATGCTGTTCTGGATCTCCGAGTTAGCTATCGTCGAGCCGTCTCCGATGCTCGTGTAGGGGCCGATGAACGTGTTGGGGCCGATCTCGCAGTGGTCGCCTATTATGACCGGCCCTCTTATTGTTGTGCGGCTGTGGAGGGTGGTGCCCCGGTCTATGGCGACGTTGTTTGATATGGTTGCGGTCTCTTCGGGAGAAGGTGGACTCTTTTTATCTCTCATGAATGGCTTATTCTCGGTTGTAATGTTACAGAGAAAGTTAGTTTAATTTTTATAAACCCTTTTTCTGGTGTCTAGAGGGGTGACATAGATCGTCTTTTCATTCTTGTCAACGTAGAAGATTATCCTGTGCTGGCCTGTTCTTATCCTGAAGGTTTTCTTGAGACCCTTTATCGTTTCAACGTCCATTTCCTTGAGCGAAATAGGGTAATCCTCTAGTTTTTCTATCGTCTCAATGATTGAATGTTTGAGCTTTTCGTTTCTTAATCTTCTTAAGAACTTGTGAACCCTTCGGTGAGCGATTACTTTGACTTTAGGCACGCTTGAGCGCCTCTAGGGTTACGTGTTCTCCTTCCCTCATCTCTTTGATTGAGGCCTCAATCTCCTTGGTCTTCTCCTCGCTGAGTTCTACTTCGGGGAGATCCTTTATGAGTACTTCTTCTATAACCTCTTCTATCAGGCTCAGTCTCTCGTTTACCTTTCTGACTTCCTCGTAAATCATGTCGAGAGTTGCTTGGCTGTCCACGCTGGTCGCCTGGGTAAACGTTCTCTCAAGACATTTATAGAGGATTCGGATTAGCCCATAAAATCCGGTTTAAGATAGCCCTTCCTTTATAAGGGCTTATATACACTGACAATCTGAGACGAGGTTAATCGATAATCTCTAGTGTTAAAGAAACCTGGAGTCACGTGTTAGGTTGTTTTATTTTGATCTGTTTGTAGCCGCATCTCATACATTTTACGTCTAGGTAGGTGTAGTTGAGGGCTCCGTTGTAGACTGTGCCGACTCTGTCTCTTATACACATCTCCGAGCCCACGAGACCTCTCTACATCTCCTATGCCGTCTTCTGCTTG
>CALGBN010000068.1 GCA_937877765.1 Candidatus Bathyarchaeota archaeon
ACCATACATATACGGCCAACAATAATTGAGAAGCATAGTTTTTTGATTCTGCTTCATACCTGAATCCATTGACTCAACAAGGTCCCCGAGAATATATGTGAAATATCCTTTGCTCCACCCTTCCACGATGGTGGCGTTTACGCATCCATCTGCATATACGCCTGCAATAAGGTAACCATCCTGTAGGTAACCAGATAACTTGGGATTCGTAAAAGCAGAGTAATTATTTTTCTCTAATACGATATCTCTTTCATCTACCTTAATGGTTTCAGGGAACTCACTGTACTTGTCAATATTGTCTTTGACGTAAAAAGTTGCATCAGGGTTCTCATCATACAGCTTATTGATATTATCTGGCAGGTTTTCCCGGGTCCATGGCGTGGGTTTTATCCATATTACTTGCCCACCATGGGCTCTATGCTTGTCTGCGAAGCTGTTGATATTTGGTAGTTTTTTTCTTGTTTTTTGGAAATGGATGTCCCATTCAGGTATCTCGTATTGCTTGTTACAGCATCCCTTGACGGTGTCAATGATTACTAGCGGATACCTGCTAATTGGCTTGGGTAGTGGGATAGATGTCATGTACTGAAAAACGTTGAAATGAGGATAAACCCATCGATTATTCAGCACCAATGGTGTTGTTGGGTCTATTTCCAGTAAAGCGTAGGGTTTGAGTTTTTATCAAAGTATATTCCGTCAGACTCGACGTCTATACCGTACTCGTATAAGCATCTCATGCACCGGTATATGACCCCAATCCCGTCTTTGTCATGGGTGTACTCAAGTTCACTGATTTTTTGACTGCCGCATCTGGGACAGGTAGTTCGATGGATCACGTTGCTGTACCAGTCGTAGAGGGATTCCTCTTCGTCGCTTCCGCTCATTATGCTTTCATATTGAAGAAAAGCGCGATAATAATCGTTCGGTAAACCGCTCGATGCTCAAAGTCTTGTTTATGGTTGTTCTTGGTTTTTTGTTATGATTCTTGTTTCACATGTTTTAGTAGGATATCTGTTACTCTCGATAACTCAGTGACTGGCTCAACATGATCATAAATATTCAAATCAAATACCACATCTGAACCCATAAAACCAGACCCAGGAGACGCCACCTTAACCGCTGCACACTGTTTGCCACGACTATCACCACCAGCTAACTCACCAGCCTTCAAAGCAGCCAAAAGACGTTCAACCATAATCGAGAAAGTCATCCCAGTAACCAAATGAAAAACAAGAGAATAAAATCATCGATTAGAGTATGGTTCTAAGGGTGGAAGTGGACGATTTTTATGGGTTCAACTTTGAGTGTCTCAAAAAGATCATGATCAAACTTCTGATCAGTGTTTGAACCAGCAGATGAATACTTACCCCAAACCCATCTAAGAAACTCATCACACCCTATATCTGGCTCAAACCCAGTTTCCGCCAAACCATACACTAACGCACATTTAGACGGTATATCCCCATCAACTGCCTTTGTGCCCTGCATCAGAAAGCTGAGAGACACATTATTATTGCGTTTAACATTGTGCCCACGCTTGGATTTTTTTATGGATACAAAATAAAACACCCCATTCTTGTAGTTATACCAGATTGGAGCTGCGTGAATAGTTCCATCACTATTGTGACTGCAGAATATTGTTGTATATGAATCGGTGAATAAACTTTCCAAGTCCTCTGGGGTCATCTTGTTACTGCTCATCTTATGTTATTCGAGTAATGAAAGGGATTAAGCGTTTCCAATACCAAAAACTGTAACAAATGAGCTAGAACAAGAGATATCTCCAACCCATTAAGAGACCAAAGCCCATACTCACACCATCTATGCTTCTAAGAAATCAAGTCCTTCATCAGTTATAGCGATGGACACCCACTCTTTATGATAGACACTGGTAAAGAACTCAACAAATCCCTTTGATTCAAGTTCTTTACAGGCTTTTTCTATCTGCCTTGGCTTGTAGTTAATGGACTTGAATAATATTTTTCGTGAGACCTCACCTGAATCAGAGTAATCCTCTGGCAGGTTCTTGTATAGGAACCAGAGTATCTCCTCGTGGATGGCTTCAAGCGACATTCTCATAACAAAACAAGTAGCCCGTAATATTACTATCCAATTCTATTGGTAAGGTGATCAGTTTTACAGAGATAGACCACACCTCGGTTACCAAAATAATCATCCTCAACCAATTTAGTCACACAGCCGGGTTTAGACGCTAGATTAACATACCCAAGAAACTCAACCGGTATCATCATCCAAGCCATAACAAGAAACGTCGAGGCAAACCCATGAGTCACAATAACAATATTCTCCACAGTCTCAGTCAAAATATCAGATAAAGCAGCCTTCACCCTCTCAGCTAGCTCAAGCTTACTCTCAGCGCCATCAAAAACCCTATGATCCATCCTGTCACCATCAACTGGCTGAGGCATAATATGCTCATCACCCCAACTCCTTGGCTTACCCTCCGCCACGCCATAACTCATCTCCCTCAGCCTATCATCCAGCTGAACCCTTGTATTGAATTGATCAGCGATAATTTCCGCTGTCTCGGCAGCGCGTTTCAGGTCCGATGAGTAAACCACTACTTTACCATCTATCTCTGAAGCAAGAAAAGCTCCAGTCTTCGCGGCCTGTGATCGCCCAAGCTCGGTCAACCCTGTATCGTACCATCCACCTACACGTTTCTCTACGTGATGCACTGACTGGGCATGAGAGACGACATAGACACATTTCATGGACTCGTATCCGTTTAAAAACCAGATAAATCTATGCTGAAATAACAGTATCATCTAGCAAGTGAAATAAAACAAAATTGGGGTTGGAGGGTTTACTCCTTTACCTTTTCGAGGTCGTGGACCTCTACGGCTCCGAGGTACATCTCGTTCAGTAACGGATGGTTCAACAGATCAGGGGCACTGCCCTCGAATGTGAATCTACCACCACGCATCATGTACGAGTAGTCACCTACAGCCAATGCACGGCGTGCACGCTGCTCAACCAATACAATTGGTAGACCAGTCTCATCAGCCATCTCCTTGAGCTGCCTCATGACGTCGTTAACCAGCTTGGGCATCAGGCCCGCTGTTGGCTCGTCGACCATCATGATCTTGGGGTCTCTCATCAAGACCATTCCTTCAGCGAGCATCTGGCGCTCACCGCCGCTCAGGGTTCCAGCTGCACGTGGCATATAGTCCTTGAGTCTTGGGAATAGGTTGAATACGAACTCCAATTTGTCTTGGATTACGTCTGGGTCGTCCATGGTATAAGCTGCCATTTTCAGGTTTTCATCAACACTAAGGTTGCTGAAAATGTTACCAGTCTGAGGCATGTATCCTATACCTAGCTTGGTTCGCTCATATGGGGGAAGATTTGAGATATTATTTCCCTCAAAGTGAACCTCACCACTATAGACAGTGGCCAAACCCATAATGGCTTTCAGTAGAGTGGTTTTTCCGACTCCGTTGGGGCCTACGATGATGGTTACCTCCCCGTCTGGGACCTTGAAGTCAAGGTCATAAATGACGTGGATTGGACCATAGCCTACGTTAAGGCCTTTTGTTTCAAGTATGTATTTGCTTCCCATCTTACTCACCTAGGTATGCCTTTATTACGCGCTCGTCCTCGAAGACTTCCTCTGCGGTGCCCTCGGTTACAAGCATTCCTCTGTCCATAGCGAAGACATGGTCTGCATACTGTGCAGCTACCTCAAGCCTGTGCTCAATAACCAGGAATGTGATTCCTAGCTCGTCCCTGAGCCTCAATACGTGACTGAAGATCTGGTGACAGAGTACAGGGTCAATGCTGCCTACAGGCTCGTCGAGAAGGATTGTCTCGGCACCTGACATCAGTGCGCGTCCAATCTCGAGAAGCTTTAGTTCTCCACCGCTAAGGGTGTTGGCTGGCTTGTTCCATACGTGTCTTAGCCCAAGAACCTTCAGGAGCTCAGTCGCACGTCTTACTGCGCTGATCTCGCTATCGATCCAAGTTGGCTTGAATAGTGACAGTGCGATGTTCTCGCCTGCGTTATCCGGCAAGGCAACTAGCATATTCTCAAGAGTCGTGAGACTCAGGAAGGGAGATGCAATCTGGAAGGTCCGTACAAGTCCCCTCCGCGCGATCTTGTACATGTCTTCACTCGTGATGTCTGCGTCACGATAATAGATGTTTCCTACTTCCGGGACATAGATCCCTGAGATACAGTTAACTAGTGTTGACTTTCCGCAGCCGTTTGGCCCAACGAGCAGATAGATGCCGCCTTCCTTTAAACTGAAGCTAACGCCGTTGTTGGCTGCGAACTTGCCGAAATATTTGTGAACATTATCAATCTTAAGTACTTCCGACATGTCGGCATCAACTAACCATATAGCACACATAGAGTGTTTATATAATTTTGCTGAGAAACCCTGATTTAGCCCGATGTGAAAGAATAAGTATTCGGGTTTATTTCAACTAAATAACTGTTAAAAACCATAGTTTTTAGATATAATCAAATCTTCCTCTATTTTTGTTTAGAATAAAAAAATAAGAAAAAAGGATAGGATTGTGCTTACTCGCCTGTGGCTGGGTCAACGTACCAGGTTACTTGTCCGGTGATACCGTCGTATAATCCTGATACATATGGGATGACTACATCGCCATCATACTTGTAGCTCCAGATCTGGTAGTTGCTTCCATATCTGTCTCCGTCTTCGTTCAGCTGGTTCCAGCCGCTTGCTCCAAAGTTGTTGTAAGCGGTTGTGTGCTGGACGGGGATAAGTACGGTTGCATCCAGACTCTGAGTGTTCATAATGCTCTCTACGAGAACCCAACCTATGTCGTAGCTACATGCACTGTAGTAGCCGAATGGCTGAGCAACTAGTGCAAAGTATCTTTCGTATAGGTCGTTGAACTTGTCTGAGTCTGCTGGTGCCGCGTATGTGCTGTGCACTTTCAAGTGCTCTACTTGCTCAGGTGCGTCGTCACATGCCTGCTGGGACAGGGTTGTTCCGTCTGATCCGAACCAAGTCAGATCATATATTGTTGGGAAGTCCTGTGCCTGTGACATCATGACTACGAACTCTGCGAAAGAGATTATTTCAACACCTACGTGCTCTTCGCCATATTCAGCAACAGCATCCTGCGCTATGTCTTCTGCTGTCTGCAGATAGTTAGCGAACTCTGTTGCTTCACCAGCATACCTAATCTTCTCTAGGATCACTCCACCTTTTGCGGTATACGCGGGCTCTAGGTAGTTGTAAATACCGTCTGCCCAAGCGTCACCACGCTGGATTAGAATGACTGCCTCAATTCCTGCGCTCCAAAGCATCTCTGCGATGGCTGGTGCCTGAATCAAGTCCGTTGGACACATCCTGTATAGGTTGTCGTCCGGGATTGCGAGAAGTGGGCTGGTTGATGAGGAGCTCCACATTAGCATATCGTTGTCGTTACAGTAACTGAGAGCGGCCTGCGCCTGGCTTGACCATCCGCCACCAATGAAGACGTTAATGTCCATGGACTTATAGCCCTGAACTTTCTCCAAGTGGACCGCGGCCTGACCAGTAGCATCGTCAATCAGGAACTCAAGAGTCGTATCCATACCGAGTTTATCTAGGTAGGCGTTATAGTCTGCCTCCATGATATCCTGGACTAGGGGGACTGCTGTTTCTAGACCTACAGTCGTTGATGAGATATAGCCGAGCTGGATGTTTTTACCCGCAAGGGGTGCAACTTCCACGGTAACGGTTCCACCGTCACCACCATCTTCAACTACTGTCTCTTTAGGGGCCATAAAATATCCTGCCCCAGCGCCGACTACAAGTCCGACGACTAGAAGCACAATTGCTAGTGTATTACCTTTCATTTCCAAGTCTTGCTTCACCTTATGGTTTGTCGCAGAGAGAAATTACTCTCCTTACATTATATAAGGTTTTTACCGATAGTTATTTGCGTTAACTAAAAGGTGAAAGATTAGCGGTTGTTTGAGCTACAAAATTGATTAAATCCTCCAAAAAGACGCTAAAAAAAGGTGTTTTTCTAAAGGGGACATGAATGAATATGCAAAGTATTATTAGCTCAAGTAGGTACAACCGTAGCGGGTTTACGCTATGTTAATCCCTGCAATTTGGACAGCAGCGTTAGTATTCGCATCAGAGCTAACACTGCTAAGTATCGGCTTTACACTAACGTATCTGACAGCGAAGGTACCTAACTTCGCACACGGAACATATGCAGGCGTTGGCATCTATGTAAGCTATACATTCGCGAAAATCTGGGGTCTATCACCCTACTATGGGTTCCCAGTAGCCTTCATCATTGGAGGCTTGGTCAGCGTAGCAATCTACAAGCTGGTCATTAACGTACTAACACAAATGGGTGGTGGAGCCATCGTGCTGACAATCAGCACACTGGCTATCCAGATCTTCCTCACGGCGTTCATTCAGATCTACGCCTACTATCTGAGGGAGAGATTCAGTACATACGCGATGGCATTCCTATTGAAAGAAAGCGACTTTGAGATCGCTGGCTTCCCAGGAATCTTCGTAGTATCACTGACACTGACCATTGGCTCAGTACTCGCGCTACACTATATGCTTACTAGAACCAGGATCGGCGTCGCCATGAGGGCGACTGCAGAAGACCCTGAGCTCGCATCAGTTCTAGGTATTAACACAAACCAGATACAATTGTTCAGCTGGTTCCTAACCGGAGGACTCGCCTGCCTCGCAGGCGCAATGATCCCCCTATGGTTCCAGAGCACTCCACAGT
>CALGBN010000069.1 GCA_937877765.1 Candidatus Bathyarchaeota archaeon
GCGAATCACCTGTAATGGAGTTATTCAAACTACTCGGAAGATACTACCAATTTTTAATCACCCTGTGAAGGATTTACGAATATTATATATGTTGACCGGATGAATGTTAGTTTTGACGACAATTGATTTTAGAAGATTCAGATATTAAAATATTATACGAGCTGCAGAAAAACGCCAAAATAAGTTATAGAGAATTATCAGAAAACACAGGCATACCCAGTTCAACCCTCCATGACCGAGTCAAGAAAATGACTGATGAAGGCGTAATAAAAGAATACATTACTACAATAAGCGATGAGGCTGTTGGCTGTACTCAGATAGCAATAATAGGAATAGAAACAGGAGCAGAGCTGTACGGTGAAGTAGCATCAAATTTAACAAAACTCCCAGAAATCACTGAAGTATACGGCACAACAGCACAATACGACCTGATGATCAAACTCAGAGCATACAATAGAAACCATCTAGGCGTAACATTAAACAAGATAAGAAACATCCAAGGCGTAAACGACATCAACGTAGCAATAGCGCTAGAAGTATTCAAAGAAGAACACAGCATCCCAATTATGCCAGAGTTCATACTCTAAAGAAATTCCCCCCGAAGGGGGTGGTGTATCTGTGGCATTCAACACCAATCAGCTTTACATCCCTGTTTCTATTTTAAACTTCCGATAGATTTAATAGAATACGGAGATTTTACAGTCTATACTAGGGGAAACCGGATAAATATTGGAACCTATTGTGTACAAGGAGGAGAATGCGTCTTCTAACATAAACTTTTACCAAAAAACAGTCAGTGAAACATACGATGCATTAAACACAAAAGAGGATGGTATCTCGGAAACTGAAGCTGAAAAAAGATACAAGATATACGGCGCTAACGAGCTAAAAGAAGAAAAAAAGATAACCCCATTTGAGATTTTTCTTAACCAATTCAAGAGCATATTAATCATAATACTGATTGCTGCTGCAGTAGTTTCTGGATTTGTACTCCACGAGTATACAGATATGTATGTTATTCTTGTCATCGTTGTTCTGAACGCGGTTATTGGATTCATCCAAGAATATAGGGCTGAACAAGCAGTAGAGGCATTAAAACAGATGGTATCACCTCACTGTAAAGTAATCCGAGAAGGCTCAATCTTGGAGGTTGATGCACGCAAAATAGTTCCCGGAGATATACTTGTAATAGAAGAAGGGGACAAGATACCAGCCGACGCGAGACTTGTAGAGGCTTTTAACCTTAAGATAGATGAGTCCCCATTAACCGGTGAATCATCTACTGTAACAAAAAAACCTGATACAATAACAGAAGAAACACCACTTGCCCAGAGGAGTAATATGGTCTATATGGGCACCCATGCTACCTTTGGACACGGAAAAGCAGTAATAACGTCAACAGGAATGTCCACAGAGTTCGGTAATATCGCTAAGATGATACAGTCAATTGAAGAAGAAGCCTCACCTCTAAAAAAGAAAACCGAAAAACTTGGACGCCAGCTAGGGGCAATTGCACTACTTGGATGCATAATAGTGTTCATCGTCGATTATACGAATGGAATCAGTTTCGCTAATTCGTTCCTTAGCGCTGTTAGCCTGGCGGTTAGTGCCATACCTGAAGGACTCCCAACGGTCTTGGTTATTACCTTGTCACTGGGTGCTCAACGAATGGCTCAAAGTAACGCTATAATTCGTAAGCTAAACTCGGTAGAAACCCTTGGAGCCACCACAGTGATTTGTAGCGATAAGACGGGAACCATTACTAAAAACGAGATGACGGTGCGACAGGTTGAGACCGCGAATAATAGTGTAGATATAACTGGGGAAGGTTTCAAATCGGAAGGTAGTTTTGTTGTAAACGGGGATAGGGTAAAGCCTAAGGCTGATCCTGAGCTTGATCTAATTTTAAAAACTGGGTTGTTATGCAACAACTCGAACATAATCGAAGACCCGGATATTGGGCCATACATCACAGGGGACCCGACTGAGGGAGCTATTTTGATCGCGGCTGTGAAATCAGGTTTAATACCAGAAGTGGTAGAGAAAGAAAATCCACGGGTCTGGGAGATTCCATTCGATTCACGAAGGAAAATGATGAGCACCATAAACAAGACAGATTCAAGTGTAAAGATATACGCAAAGGGTGCACCTGAGGTTATCCTCGAAAAAAGCACTAGATGTTATACAATGGGTAATGTTGAAAAGTTAGACGATGCATACCGGGAATCCATCAGAACAAAAGTAGAAGCCATGGCAGAGCGAGCCCTCAGGGTACTGGCTTTTGCCTACAAAAACACTGCTGAATCAGAAGAATATGAACAAGACGAGGTAGAATCTGATCTCATCTTCTTGGGTTTAATGGGCATGATGGACCCTCCACGAGAAGAGGTGCCGTCCGCTATAGAGTTATGCCGTAAGGCTGGTATCCGCCCCGTTATGATTACAGGTGATCATAAGGATACGGCTATTGCTATTGCCCGAGAAGTCGGTATTATCATGGAAGGAAACCATGACGCATTAACCGGCATGGAACTCTCCGATATGAGTGATGAAGAGTTAGCTCAAGCAGTGGATACTGTCTCTGTGTACGCGCGTGTTAGTCCCGAACATAAGGTTCGTATCGCTCAGGCGCTCAGAGCAAATGGGAACATCGTCGCCATGACTGGTGATGGGGTTAATGATGCTCCAGCGATCAAGGCAGCGGACATAGGTGTCGCGATGGGTATCAAAGGAACTGATGTCTCTAAAGAGGCAGCGGACATGGTGCTCGCTGACGACAATTTTGCGTCAATCGTTAAGGCTGTTGAGCAAGGTAGGATCATCTATGATAACATCCGTAAATTCATGAGATTCATGATCTCCAGCAACTTTGACGAGATGATTGTAATATCAAGCTTCGTTATAGCGGGGATGCCGATGCCGTTTCTACCCGTTATGATTCTCTGGTTGAATCTTGTAACGGATGGAGGACCAGCTATCGCGTTGAGCATGGATGAACCTACAGAGGACTTGATGTCTGTTCCTCCAAGAAATCCAAAAAAGGGGATACTTCAAGGGATGTACCTGTTTATCGCGGCTTATGTTGTGCTTCAATCCGGGACAACAGCCGCGACGTTCATCTGGAAATACGTGGTTCAGGGAGCAAGCCTAGCAGCTTCAAGAACCACGGCTTTCATGCAGGCGTGTATCTTTGAGTTGATTGTTGTATGGAACTGTAGATCAGAGAAGCATAACGTGCTTCGAACAGGATTCAATAACAAGTATCTATTGGCTGCTACAATAGTAGGCGCCGCTTTGACTGTTGCACTCTGTTATGTGCCTTTCCTGCAGAACGTATTCCATACTGTACCACTGAGTATACAGGACTGGGCATGGGTGTTCGGTACCTCCCTATTAGGGTTCTTGGTTTTACCTGAACTCTTTTTCAAGGAAATATGGGGCGAGGCTACGTGAATATTCTTGTCCCCTTGGATGGCTCGGTTCAAACAAGTAAAGCATTAGATAAAGCAGCTGAACTTGCGGCGGTCCAAGCGGAAGATGTTCATATAATGATAGAGGATTCCGAATATCTTTGTTTTTGAGTTTAAATTGTTCTTTGTGTAGCTGTATAGCATTCTCATGCATAGTCACACCCATTTACCTAGGGCCTAACCAATCTTCAAGTCCTCAATCCCTCATCCATACAAGAGAACCCTAGACCCTCAGAGCAGACCCTACCTCACCCTCTATCACACAAAAAACTACTCTACTAACTCACCCCCAACGACCCCAACTGGGTCAAGTATAAACAGAAACCCATGAACAACAACTTCACCCTGACCCGCTTCAATGACGTCACCAGCACCCGTCCACACCCAAACCCACGCCTATAAGACAGCAAACACCCGCTCCACGGGCCTCCGCTTCGAGCCAATCCTATTATTCCGCAACTGATCCCAGATACCCAGAGGATGCCCACGAACCCCACGCATCATAATAGCATCCCAGCCACATGGCTCCACACCAAAATAGCCCCTAGTCCCGGTACACAACCTCACCGGGCAGGCTCAGATCTACTCTGCTATCATGAACACATGCCCAGTCACATCCATGGAGCGCACCAACCCATGGTCAAGGTCTGTCTTCACATGCAGCTTGTACCCAAACACGGATCCCTTCGGACGCTTCGCCCAGCTAGCCATCCCTGCTCCTACGGGTCCGCGCTTCCTCTCCACGTGGCTTGTTTCCCTGCCCCGGGTCTGCCATGATGAAGCTTGCATCCCGGGACCACACCCTTCCGGACCCTGAGACCTTTCCGGTCGAGTTGGCGCTGCAGCTCAGCCCATATAAGCCGGTCTTTCCCCGTCTCAGCTAATCGTTCCCTGAAGAGCCAGATAGTGGTACTGTCAGGCACCTTATCCGGATAACCGAGAAACCTTCTCCAGCTAAGCCTGTCCACGGCTTGGCGCTCGGTCTCCTCATCACCTAGCCCATACCAGCTTTGGAGCACCAGAAGCTTCACCATCAAGACCGGGTCATGGTTGGGGCGTCCTCCCCGCTCGGTATCATTCGTGTAGAGGTCTGTGAGTATGGGTCTAAATCGTTCCCAGTCGATATTTTGTTCTGCTGCCGCGAGTTTGTCGCCTAGTTGGGCGAGTTTCTGGTACTCTTGTCTGAGGAGATGCTTGTTGAAGGAATCCATAACGGGTTATTCTTAAATTGATCTAAAAACTTATCGAAGGGGCATAAAACAAGAAGTTATTCGGAATTCTCTGATATTATTTTTCTGGAGAAAAACGATTTCAAGATATTCAATTATTACTCAGCCTCTCAGATGGTTAAACAGAGAAAAAACTGATTCTACTGTTCCAAGATGGGCAAAAGGTAATAACTCAGTTATTACCCACGATTACTTCACTGAACTGGTAAAAACATTAAAACTAAATAACAAGGAAAACATCGCCATCTCTTACACGATACGAGCCGGAGACTTTGCGGAGGAGATACTAAAACTCATTGAACAACACGAATTTGATTTGATTATCTTTGGGGACCATAACCCAGGATTTACCAGCTTATTCAGTGAAACTCCGAGTAGGAGGCTTAAGAAGAGATCCAAGGTTCCGGTTAAGGTCATTAACCCGGGGGGTGAAGAAATACGTATGAGGAGTTTCCATGAGGGATCTACGTGATATTTTTCCTATAATGTCTCAGGTGAATAATGAGCCTGTTAAGGCGATATTGTTAATCACTTTATGCGCTGGAGGCGATGTGGATTGCTTTGTGAGAAAACTAGTATCAGATACAGAGGCTGATTCGATTTATGTGCTTGATGGTGCTCCGGATTTGTTGGTGGTTGTGAGATCAGAGTCTTTAGATGATCTGCGGGAAAAAGTCAATAAGGTTAAAAACATCAATGATTTTAGATATGTACTTGTTTTACCGGTTCATGCGTATCTTGATTGTAAGAAGAGTTTAAAAGAGGGTGATAGATTGTGAGCGGTTTTGATTTTGATGGAAGAAGAGTTGAGTTTCTAATGGGGTCAGAGAAGATGAAAAGAGTGACCATGGTAGTAGTTGTTCTTTTAATTGTTGCTTTATCTGGTATGTTATGCACATCATTTTTGTTTCTCAATGACTCTCTCTGGATCTTTCACCCACACCAGAAACACCAGACACCCAATCAATCCTAAAATAAAACTAAGTAAAAAGGGAGCCTGAGGTG
>CALGBN010000070.1 GCA_937877765.1 Candidatus Bathyarchaeota archaeon
CTCACTGGAGAAATTCATGATGAAAGCCATCACAGGCGGTACAGATGCAGTTGCAGATGTTACAGTTGGCGTAAGACAAGGAGACAAGACCATCACAGCAAGCAGCGTCCATGGCGATACAGTTATGGCTAGCGTCGAGGCTATCCTGAAAGGCATGAATAGACTACTTGACAAGAAGGAAACAGAATGAGTACAATCGCACAAAAAATATTAGCAAAACACGCTGGCTTAGAGGAAGCCATACCCGGTGAGATAGTAAAGGCAGATATCGATTTCGCTTTCATGCCTGCTCTCACAGCAGCTTTAGCTTTCCACGCCATGTATGATATGGACATCAAAAAGGTGTTTGACCCAAAAAAGGTCACAATTCTATTGGATCATATCGCACCAGCGACTAACATCACAAACGCGACACTTCACAAGGAGTGCAGAGAGATCGCTAAGGAGCAAAACCTTGAAACATTTTATGATATTAACAGCGGTGTCTGCCACCAGATAATCCCCGAAAACGGTCACGTATACCCGGGTATGCTGATGGTAGGAGCAGACAGCCACACATGTACACACGGAGCCTTCGGAGCATTCACAACGGGAATAGGCAGCACAGACATGGGTGCTGCAATAGGCACAGGAAAGCTCTGGTTTAAGGTTCCTGAAACCATCAAGATACAGGCAGAAGGCTCACTGAGTCGTCGTGTCATGAGTAAGGATGTTATATTGAATGCAGCTAAGCAGCTTGGAGCCGATGGAGCGACCTATTGTGCATTGGAGTTCAGAGGCTCAACTATAAGTGAGATGAGTATCGGGGCAAGAATGACCCTATGCAACATGGCGATCGAAGTGGGCGGTAAAGCTGGTATCTGTATGCCAGACCAGAAAACATTCAAGTTCCTTGAGGGACGTGTCAAAAACGAGTACACTCCAGTCTACTCAGACAAGGACGCAGTATACAAAAAGACCGTCGAGATTGATGGAATGCATCTAGAGCCACAGGTAGCATGCCCACACGCAGTTGATAATGTTAAACCGGTTACTGACGTAGCTGGGACAAAGATCAATCAAGTATTCATTGGATCATGCACAAACGGGCGCCTTGAAGACCTTCAGGTAGCTGCAGATATACTGGAAGGCGAGAAAATCAGCAAGGATGTACGAGTAATCACTACACCGGCTAGCCCAGAAGTATACAAAGCAGCCAACAAGGCAGGAATCATCACCGCATTGATGGACGCAGGAGCAGTATTATGCAACCCAAGCTGCAGCGTATGCTTCGGCGGAAACCACGGCATATTGGCACCCGGCGAGGTAAGCCTAAGCACTAGCAACAGAAACTTCCGAGGAAGACAGGGAAGCACAGAAGCATTTGTCTACCTGAGCAGCCCGGCCACTGCGGCAGCTAGCGCATTGTATGGGGTCATAACTGACCCAAGGGAGGTTTAGAGATGAAGGGAAAAGCATGGAAATATGGCGATGATATTAACACTGACTTCATCTTACCGGGAATCTATCTAGAGCTCACAGACCCTAAAGAGATTGGTAAACACGCAATGGAAGGAATCGATCCATCATTCGTTGGAAAGGTTCAACCCGGTGACGTAATAATAGGTGGACGAAACTTTGGTCTTGGTAGCAGCCGAGAACAGGCACCCATCGCACTGAAGTACTCTGGTGTATCAGCTGTTATCGCAGAAAGCTTTGCACGTATCTTCTATAGAAACGCGGCTAATCTTGGGTTACCTGCCTTGGAGTGTCCTAATGTTAGTAAAGAGATTAAGACAGGTGACACTGTTGAGGTGGATATTGAGGCGGGTAAGATCATCGTAAACGGTGAAAAAGAGCTTGAGTTTGTACCTGTTCCACCTTTTATGATGGAGATTCTTGAGGCCGGTGGACTACGAGAATACATCAAACAGAACCGCGCCAAGTGGTAAATTACTCTTTTATTCCCATATTTTCTACTAGTATCCATGGCTTGTTACTTCAGGCATATGAAAGAGATATTTGCCCAAATAGATATAGAGATCACTCAGGAAAACAAGAAAGAGATAGACCGTAAAATCCATGAATATCTTGGCGTCGAGTACAAAAACTGTAGCCAGACATGGAAACTAATCAAGGAACGTAGATCAGAAAACCCAGAACAATTCATCACAGAACTCAAAAACACCCTAACAGCATAGGGGGGAGGGGGATACCAGCATCCCAGCTATAAACAAGCTTTTTTCCATGAAAACAGCCCCAGAACAGCCCAGATCAAGCCGCAATATATGTTGAAAACCGTCACCTTAACCGGTAAATAAGTACACAATAACTGGGGAATATTATAGAAACTGGTTTAACTCGTTAAATCATTCTTTGAGCTATGACGAGTCTAGAGGCGTTTGTAGATGTTTTCATCAAATACGTACACATGAATCACCGCGACCACGTGGCATTGATCTTCACCTACGGTAGCTACGCAAGAGGTAAAAGAACACCTACAAGTGACATAGACTTAGCCTACATAACAGAAACAGGGGAAAATGACTGTCTCTACAACTCATTCGTCTACAATGGCATCGGTAACGAGTTCTGGCCAATCTCATGGACAAGACTAGAAAGAATCGCAGACGCACAGGATCACTACCCTGTATCAGCACCCATGATAGCCTACTCCAAGATACTATGGAGCAGATCAGAAAAAGACCTAGAACGATTCATGGCGCTCAAGGAAAAGATTGAGGAATACAGGAAACTAGGAAAAAGAGAATACATGGTCAATAAATCACTTGAAACATACAGTGAAGTATACACAAACATCGCAAAACTATCAATAGAGAAAACACTCTCTGGCACACGTTACTTAGCCATAAAAACCATCATCGACTGTAGCGAAGCCCTAGGATACGCTAACCAAACATACTTCACAAGTGGATGGGGATCAAATCATAATGAAGTACTCACGTTAAAACACCGCCCCAAAAACCTAGAGAAATACATTGATACCATCATATCATCCACAAGCACTACTGAGATCAAAACTGCAGCTGAGACCCTTGCACTAGAAACACGCAGAATATTGGTCAAGCTTCAAAGAGAAACCATGAAGCCATCTGGACTACGAAAACACATAACAGACTACTACCCCGGCATCAAAGAATATATCAATAAGATCAAGACCGCCACAGAAAAAGAAGATAGGATAAAAACAGCCATAGCTGCCTACACGGTCCAAGCTGAATTAACTCACATGCTATGTCACGGAGAAACAGGCGCATCAAACCCAGTCTTTAACATTCCAAGCGAGACAAAACAAGAATACCTGAGATATGGTTTTGCTGATCTCTTAGAAAATATAAACACTCTAAGTGATAAATCAGACATACTAGACCGAACAACTCAGATACTATTCAAAAAACAAGGTATTAACCTCAATAAAGTTGAAAACCTTACAGAATTCACGAAAAACATGAAGAAAAAATGCTGAAAAAGGCTAATTGTCACCAATAAAATGAATAGATTAAGAAAACCTTTTAAATTAACGAACACGCATAAATGCTCGTCGGGGTGCAGAAATGACAGGTGTATATATTCTCCGGGCCTAAAAGCCAAACTTATCCGACTCCCGAATTTAGAAACATTCTCGAAAACATCAAAGACATAAAACGAGAGGTAACTGAGTTCGGCCAAACCACACAAGACACAATAGCCGTAAACAGGCTCATCAAAAGAGTAGACGCACTAGAGCAGAGCATCTATCTCCACAGCAGACAACTAAACACAATGGAACAAGCATTGATGACTGCAGCTAGTACAAAGCTTACTGAGAAACAGCGAACCATCCTAAACTGGCTTACCACTCAGTACGAGGATGACGAAGTCTACACGAATCTAATAAAACTGTTAAGCGATGAGCTTGAGATACCAGAATCAACAGTACGCTGGAATCTAAGAGGGCTACGTGAAGCTGACCTCATAAACGCAGGCACAAAAGATAACAAAGGTGTTCCAGTGCGGCTTACCATGATGGGTAAAATCATGGCGAACTATGCTAATGGGTTCTAACCAAACTCATCTATTCGGTTTTTGATTAGATTACTCTAGGATATACTCTGTTTCTATATTTGTAAGGGCAACTTAGAATACCCATAACCTTTAAACTCATTAAATCAAAGGTGTGTCTGGTGTAAAATCAAGCATGAGCAGCATTGAAGCTTACAAAAACATGCTTGTATGAACATCATAACTCTTTTACAGTCCAAGACGGATTATTTTTCTTAATGTCTAACAGTTTTTTTGTCCTTGAACCACCGCCAGAACACCCAGACAAGACCCACCCAGTATATTATCAACGAATGAAGATCACAGAGAACGAAAAACAACAATTCATGACCAGCACATCAGTGAAAAACTGGATAACAGCACACCCCAGCTATATCGAAAAAATACCCCAAGTAATCAAATTCACAAAATGGCTAAGCCAAAACAGCCAATATTTTGATGGAATCACCACCATAGACGATATTCACATGATACAGGATGATCTAGAAGGCCGCAAACGCCAGCGGCTGGTCCAAGAACTCATTTTATACTGTTCTCAGCTGTTCGCCCTGTCAAAAAGCAAAGAAAACACATACGACACAATATTAAGCCTACTTAAAACAGAAAACTGGGCCTTTCCCGCACCACCAGATCCCCCAAAATTCCGCGACTCTTACCGCCAAGATCTCCCAGAAATGACCCTCGATCACTTCCTAAGAGCCTTTCGCCAGCTTCAGGGCCTCATGTTACAGTCGGCCTTTCTATGTAAATTTCAGATGACAGTCGGAACGAAAGAGTTTCTATGGTTCAGTAATCATGGCTGGCCTCTCATAAAGGACCAATTCATGGAAAAAGCCAGCACACACCTGAAAGACCCCAACCGCCTAATGATAGATGTATATGTAGGACGCTTCAAGACTGGAGCACCTGAATTCCGCACCAGCATAGAGCGCGACGGCCTGGAGCTATTGCGACAGTATTTTGAGACTGAGCGCGGGATCCCTCAGGACCATGAAGCCATCTGGATAAAAGAAAACGGATCACCACTAACCAGCAGCGACATGACAAAACACTGGATCCAAGCCCTGAAAAAAGCTGGCCTCTACGATCCACGATACGGACCATGCCCTGAATGTGAGACACCCATGAGACGCAAACGCAGAGCCAGACACTACATCTACTATTGCCCTCTGTGCGACTACAAAAAAGAGACCAAGCACGCGATCAAGGGCCTGGCCTCGAATCGTAGAAACCGCACAGGCATGGGGATCCATGACGCCACCTGTGACCTCCCCATGTCACTAATGCAAAAATCAAACATCAAAGACTGGGTAATCAACTTCAGACACGGCCACGTAATAGACCCCAACAACTACAAAAGAATAATCAGCAAAGATCCAGCCTGGGGAGAAAAACAATACGCCCTAGCAGCCCCATACCTCAACATACTAAGCCTGTCTCTTATACACATCTCCGAGCCCACGAGACCTCTCTACATCTCGTATGCCGTCTTC
>CALGBN010000071.1 GCA_937877765.1 Candidatus Bathyarchaeota archaeon
ACGCCTAGAATCAGATGAGTTCAAGGAATATGTCCGATTAAGCCTAGAAGCCTACCCTGCCATGATCACTGGTTTGAGCCAAGAACAGGAAGAAAGCTGGGCAAAGCGGATGCAGGAGCGACAAGCCGAGAAAGGCGACATCCAATACTATGGCTATTTCAGAGACAATAAGATGCTAGGCGCCATGCGTACACACACCTTCAAGATGAATGTCCACGGCGTGGATATGCTAGCTGGGGGCGTTGGAAACATCTGTGTTGATTTGACTCATAAGAAGGAGCATATCGCCAAGGAAATGATGGAGTACTATCACAAGCTCTATAGGGAAATGGGAGCACCGTTTGTACTTCTCTGGCCTTTTAGGCACGATTTCTACAGGAAGATGGGGTATGGGTATGGGCGGAAATTTAACAAGTACAGTTACAAGCCCTGTGATTTGCCTCGTGGAAGCCGTGATGGTGTCGATTTCATGGGTGAGGATGACATTGATGCATTGCTGGAATGTTACAACCGGTATGTCTCAGTTACTCATGGCATGATCTATAAGAAACGAGGCTTCTTTGAGCGTTTCAATAAGAACTACAAGGTGGTCGGTTATAGGAACGGGGACCGTGTTGAGGGTTTCATGGGTTTCAAGTTCAAGAAGCTGTACCCCGATCATCCGCTTTTACAGAATATCGAGATAGAGTACATGGTCTATGAGAACCCGACTGCTTTAAGCAGGTTACTTGCTTTTTTGCAGACTCAGCTTGACCAAGTGAACCGAGTGGTCTTCATGACGTTTGATGATGACCTCCATTATGTATCTCATGATCCGAGAAATGATTCAGTTCACAGCTTCTTCATCAACCAAGAAAGCAATGTCCAAGGCGTAGGCATCATGTACAGGATACTGGACAAGGAGCGTTTCTTCAAAGAGCTCGCAGATTATAGCTTCAACGGTGAAACCCTGCGAGTGAAATTCGATGTGTCTGATACATTTGTACCCGAGAACAATGGACCCATCACTGTGCATTTTATTGACGGTAAACCTGTTATCGGTGATGGCTATGATGTGGAGATCTCACTGAACATCGAGTACCTTAGCAGCCTCATGATGGGCGTTGTTGATTTCAGGAAACCCTGGACCTATGGGCTCGTCAAAGTATCTGATGAATCCTATGTGAAACCGTTAGACAGGTTATTCCACTGCACCAAGAAACCAGAGACCATTGAGGAGTTCTAGAAACCCTTCGGCGGAACCCTGTGTTTTGTTGATTGCTCGTAGCTGTAAGAGATCTCAATCAGGGTGGGCTCGCTGAACAGTCTACCCACTAATTGTAACCCTGCTGGCAGCATATCGTAGGTGTATCCCATTGGTACCGTGAATCCGGGTAAACCTGTATGGGGTGGTATTTTCTGGCTGTTGTCCCCTGCTGGGCTCTCCATGTCGCTGATTAATCTAGGAGGGTTACTCCAAGTCGGGTACACGAAGGCGTCTATGCGGTGTTTATCCATCTCGGTTACGATGGTTTCTCTTAGTTTCTTGTTCTTGGGTTCATGGTATATGTCGCCGCATTTGGGATCTGGATCTGATTCAGCCATGTTCTTGAGGCGATCAGCAATGTACTCGGAGTATAATCCGCTCTCATAGATTTCTTCTAGAGTCTTGTATGGTGGATTTGGGAGTGTTGCGAGGTATTTGTTTAGGTCATGTTTGAATGTGTTGCACCAGATGTCTTTTGTTATTTCATCGAAGTCTGGTAATGTGAATGGGTCGATTAGAGTTGCACCATTTTCTGTGAGGTCTTGGAGGGCTTTCTCGAATACCTTCAGTATCTCTGGGTCGGTGGTCTCCTGATCCGTATAGTATCTGAAGACGCCGATCCGTTTGCCGTCTAATCCATCTGGATCAAGGTAATCAAGGTATGACTTGGGTATCTTATCCTTCGATTTCTCAGTAACAGGATCATCAGGGTCAAAACCAGCTATGACATCAAGCACCCTTACCGCATCCTCAACGGTTCGGCAGATGGGTCCACCGATATCATTCCTGAGATACAGTGGGATGATACCGTCTCTGCTGGTCAAACCCATAGTTGACCGAATCCCCACAAGACAACAGTGACTACTTGGACCCCTGATGCTGTTCCCAGTATCCGTGCCTAACCCGACTAATCCAAGGTTGGCGGCTACGGCTGCGGCGGTTCCACCGCTACTGCCTGCTGGTACTCTTGATAGGTCGTAGGGGTTGTGAGTGGTGCCTTTGATGCTGCTTGCTGTCTGGTAGGGGCTGAACGCCCATTCCGCCATGTTGCTTTTTCCGAGAACAACACAGCCAGCTTCTCTGAGCTTTCTTACTTGATACGCGTCATCCCGTGGAATACTGCCTTTCATGGCTAGGCTCCCGGCTGCTGTTTGGAGGTCATACGTGTCATAGTTGTCCTTAACTATGAGGGGTACACCGTGCAATGGTCTTAGTTTTCCTGTCTGATTGTATTCTTGGTCGAGTTCTGTTGCTTGCTGGATTGCGTTTGGGTTTAATACCACCATTGAGTTCAGTTTTTCATCGAATTTTTTGATACGCTCCAAGTATGTTTCTACTAGTTTTCTGCAACTAGTCTTACCATGGATTAATGCTTCGTGATATTGGCTGATTGTAAGTTCTCGTACGTTGAACCCGGTTGGCATATCTTGAATTAGTGGCTTCAATATTTATTATAATCGTGAACCGGACGAATTATATGTCTGGAACGCTACAAGGCTGTGTAGTTGGTTAATTTTATGGAATCAAAACAGGTCGAGAAAAAACCACCGCTCCTCAACATGGGGGTTCTAGCAATGGTAGTCACCCATGCGCTGATACATGCAGCGGGAAACATGCGTTCGACAATATACCCAGAGATCAAAGCTGACTTTCAGTTAAGCAATTACCAGATAGGAATCATTTCAGCTGTACCTCCTCTCAGCCAAGCAATATTCAGTATACCAGCCGGATGGATAAGTGACCATCAAGGATCAAAAAAAGTCATAGCAATTAGTCTGGGTATGGCTGCTATTGGCGCAGCGATTGCTGGATTCAGCGTTAATCCCTGGATGTTCGTAGTGTCTGCTGTTTTCCTTACTCTGACAAGTACCTTCTATCATCCCCCAGCACACAGCTACTCGGCACGAGTAGCCTCACCCGAGGACAGATCAAAGGCAATGGGGTTCCTTAATGCGGGAGGTACCTTTGGCATATCTCTTGGACCATTGAGTGTTTCAGTTCTACTGTCTCTGGGATTCGCTTGGAGACAGGTGTACCAGTTCTGGGTTATACCAATTATTCTTGGAATTGTATTCCTGTTGATGATTAAGACTGATCCCCGTGGAGAGCGAAACCATGTTGATGAACATAAAGACGAGGAGGTGGAGTCTGATGAACCCACCTCGCTGCTGACACGTGAGTTCTTTCTTTATATCGCGTCTAGGGGAGTGCGGATGTTTGGTGCTAGTATGTTTGCGCCCTTCCTAAGCCTTTATCTTAGCGAGGTACGTGGATGGAGTGTCGTACAAATCGGTTTCATGCTAGGTATCTCAGGAATACTCGGCTTGGTCGGCTCCCCTATGGGCGGCTACTTGGCTTCAAGATTCGGAGAGAAACGATGGGTTATCGTAAGCATGGCACTTTCAAGCACATTCTTCGTTGCAGCATTCTATGTACCCGGCATATACCCATTCATGGCAATGTACCTCATATACAGGTTATTCGGAATCATGGCGATGCCTGGGCAAGCCGCGATAACAGCGAGACTTTCACCGCCAAGCCAGATGGGAATGGGTTTCGCCTTGACCTTTATGCCTAGTAGCATTACTGGGGTGGTTGCTCCGATGGTGGGTGCTTGGATAGCTGATTATTATGGTTATCTGCCTATTTTCATTGCAGCTACTGGGGTCATGTATCTGGCTGTATTGGTGTTTAGCTTAGCCGTCAAGGACTAGCCAACGGAGAATATTGTTCTCCAGTTTTATCTCTACTTGTTTTGAGTCGTAGAGATAGCCAAGATACGCCATTAACGTCATTTGTATCAGGTAATACTGCTGTACAACAGTTAGATCAAGCCCATATTCTTCTCCAAGAAGCGACAATACTTCCTCTGTTGATCTTGGTTCCTTGAGCAGCTCCTTGATATCGGTGATAATTGCCTTAGTTGTAGCTCTGTTTTTAGCGACAAGTGGCTTGATGTCCTTTATTGGCTTTGTGTGGGCAGGTACAAACAGGTTGCACGTCATCTCTTCCAGTTTATTCAGTGTCTCCAAGTGTCTTGTAACGTCCTGAACTACTGGTATCCGGTACTTGTCGATGACCCTGTTGCTGAAAACAGTGTCCGCGCAGAAAAACACATCATCCAAAAGTACACCGATCTGATTGTAGCTGTGACCCGGTAGAGCAATGATCTCAGGTTCTAATCCTATGAGTTCTAGTTTTCCGGGTTCAATTATGTGGGTTACTTTTGATGGCTTGGCTAATACGAACTTGTTATGGAGGTTTCTGACTGGGTAGGCGCCGTGGAATAGATATATTGGCTCAAGTAATGGGTTCTCGATTATCCCTGACTCGATGCTTGGAGCATAGACTTGTGCCTCGGTGTTTCTTGTAAGGTAATTGTTTCCACCGTTGTGATCTGCGTGGCTATGGGTGTTTATGATGGCTTTGAGAGTTAGTTCTTGTTCTTCAAGTAGTCTCAGTAGTTTGCGCCCATTGTCCTTGTCCAGCCCAGTATCAATGAGAACCGCATTATCATCGTTACGAAGCACGCCGATATTCACTGCGCCGGGTACATAACCTACATGCTCTGTTACTTCTACGTAATCCAATCCAGTCACCGAATGCTACAGAATACTGCTTTTAGAGGTTAAAACCCTCTGGTGTTTACTTGTGGCGCTTGATCCGGTCCACTTTTCGCTCGTTTCTTCTGTAAGCGAACTTTCTTGTAGTGCTTATTTTTGCCCTGTAGAATTTCTTGTTGTCTTCTGAGTCGTCGTCGATAGTTGCATAGTAGTCTTGGTAGCTGAGTTCTTCTTTATGTAGCTGTGTTATTGCCTCGTTTAGCTTTTCTTTTCGTTCATCGCTCTGGGCTTCATCAAATTTTTCGGAGTATTGCCCGTATGCTGCCATGAACTTAAAATCCATGTCGTCGAAACTCATTTTCTTAACTGATTCACTCATAATCTTCAGTCCGGATAACGAAATAACCCCATAACAGCATTTATGGCTTCTGATCAACGTTTCTATTCTTTTAGTGCAAATGTTCAAAAACAGTGCTTCATTACTCGATATTGATTATTATGGGTTCAAACACATTATTGGTGTTAGTAGTTGATGGTGGACTTGTTTTGTTCTTGTTATACGCCATTTTCACCTCAAACCAGAAAACGGCTTCTCCCAAAAAAGAGAAAGTTGCAGTGAAACCAGAAGAGATTTTAATAGAAAGCAAGCCTGAACCCAAACCGAAACCAGAACCAACCCCAGTTCCAGAACCCGAGCCAGAGCCTGAGCCAGAAACTCCTATGG
>CALGBN010000072.1 GCA_937877765.1 Candidatus Bathyarchaeota archaeon
TCAATACCATCTTCTCAAGGTCAGTGTGCGCATTGATTATGGTCTCCGCAGCAGGAACCTCATAGGTTTCACGGGTCTTCAAACCGACCACACGATCCTCCATATGCTCGATCCTTCCAATACCATGAGCTCCTGAAAGATCACGAACCTTCTTGATTAACTCATGAGGTTTGTACTCCACGTTGTCCAGACTAACAGGTACACCTTCCTTGAACCCGATCTTTATGAAAGTCGGCTCATCAGGGGCCAACTCGACTGGTGTAGTCCAGTCCCAGACCTCCTTCGGTACCTGCACATCAGGGTGCTCAAGGATTCCACCTTCAACGCTACGGCCCCACAGGTTCTCATCAATACTATAGGGGCTATCAGCGGTTACCGGGATAGGTACATCATGTTCTTTTGCCCACTCGATCTGTCCTGATCTATCAAATTTCCATTCCCTGACGGGTGCAATGACTTTGAGTTTTGGGTTCAGTGCCTTTATTGTGATATCGAACCTTACCTGATCGTTGCCTTTACCTGTACATCCATGTGCTACCGCCTGTGCGTCCTCCATCTCTGCGACTTCAACGAGTTTCTTTGAGATGAGGGGCCTGCTTAGACTGCTGCTTACGGGGTATGTTCCCATGTATAGTGCGTTTGCCTTTATCGCTGGGACTATGTACTCCTTGGCGAATTCTTCTCTTGCGTCGAAGCTATAGTGGTTTATTGCCCCCATAGCCCATGCTTTTTCTTCTATACCTTTGGTCTCTTTGTCTTGTCCTACGTTTAGGTTGCAGGTGATGACATCCATGTCGTACTCCTGTTGGAGCCATTTGACCATCATGGATGTGTCTAGTCCACCGCTGTACGCTAGAACTACTTTGTCTTTAGCCATTGCAATTATCCTCTATTTGTGATGAACACTGACAACCTGATGCAAGCATTTATACTTTATGACATAAATGTAACAAATACGGCAATGGATAACACAGATAGAACACAGAGTATAGCCCAGCAGGTCAGAGAAACAATACAGATGAGACCAAGCCTACTGGACGCACTAAATCTCAAAATAGTGAACTACAGCGCCCTAGCCCGCGTTCTCCAAGAAGAGATCGGTGAGGGCAGCCTAGAAGCAGTAAAAGCAGCGGTCATCAGGGTTGCAGACGAGATAAGCATAGACAGGTCTCTACGTGAGGAAGCTGTTCAATCAATACTCAAGGACAGCAAGGTTAGACTACAAGACAAGATCGGTGTAGTTATCTCACCCATCAAACTGGACATACCCCACATCGTGACTGCCCACCTTACTGACCAGTATATCTATGTGGTTGATCAGACCATCATGAAGAACCAGCTACCTGAAAAAGTACAGTTCCAGAAAAACCTAGTAGCGCTGATATTGTTAAGTGCACCATCAGTTGAGGATACTCCCGGGTTCGTTGCCTTTGTAACCAATCTTTTGGCCAGTCATAATGTCAACATTGTTGAGTTCATCAGCTGTAGCACAAACACTATCATTATACTGGACAGCAGTCAGGCTCTTCAAGCCTTCAGCCTGCTTCAAAACTACACCTAGTTTTTTAGTTAAATTTAATCAAATAATTGTTGAAAAAAGGCGTCTAAAACGTCTAAAACACATGAAAATATACTTTATTGTGCAAAAGTTTTTACACTAGGCGCCTCGATACAGTGTTGATAATGGCAGAAATTTGTCCCGTCTGTGGACTTCCAAAAGACCTCTGCGTATGCGAGGAAATGAGTAAGGAAGAGCAGCGGATCAGGATTCGCTTAGAGACACGTAAATGGGGAAAGAAATGGACCGTCATCGACGGCATCGACTCCAAAGGTGTGGATCTAGGCAACTTAGCAACACAGTTGAAAAACAAGTGCGCATGCGGCGGCACAGCGAAAAATGAACAGGTTCTCCTAATGGGTGACCACAGGGATACAGTACACGAGACTCTCGTCAAGCTAGGGTTCCCTGAAGAGAACATCGAGGTTCAGTAAGCGTGCCAAGACTTGACGATATATTAGATATACTCAAAAAGTCAAAGCATCAAAGACCGCGTCCAGTGTTTTGCCCAAACTGTCAGAGCCCCAAAATAAAACTCAAAGAAAGCTATGGCATACTACCCCAGATGTACCACTGTGAGAAATGTGGATACGAGGGCCCCCTTATTCTTGAGCTTGAACCAGAAGATTCTGAGGAACCTGAAGAACCATAGAATTTAACCACTGGAACATACTACACATAGTAGACACTTAGGGTGCAGCCATGTCTGAAGACCTCGAAAAAACCAACACCGCGTATCAAACAATAGAGGATATACCAGGCTTAGGCCCAGCCACAGTGAACAAATTAAAAGAAATCGGGTTTAAAACCATAGAATCACTTAGCACAGCCACAGTAGCTGAGCTAGTATCAGCTGGTATAGGTGAACAGGTAGCCGAGAAAGTCATCGAAGCTGCAAGAAAATCCAGAGCCATCACCTTTGTACGCGGCGATGAGCTTGTAGAGCTACGGCGAAACATCAGAAAACTCACCACAGGCTGCAGTAGCTTAGATACCCTTCTACAAGGAGGTATCGAGACCCAGAGCCTCACAGAGTTCTACGGAGAGTTTGGTAGCGGTAAAAGCCAGCTTTGTCATCAGCTTTGTGTAACGGTTCAGCTTGGAGAAGCACAAGGCGGACTAAACGGCAACGTACTATACATCGACACCGAGGCTACATTTAGACCAGAGCGTGTCCAACAGATGGCGCCAAGGTTCGGCATCAAACCAAAAGAAGTCCTAAAAGGCATTGTTTATGCTGAGGCCTATACGAGCAACCACCAGACCGTGTTACTTGAAAATGCTGACGAGGTAATCAAAGAAAATAACATCAAACTGATTATAATCGACAGCGTAATGAGCCATTTTAGAAGCGAATACATAGGACGAGAAATGCTCGCCAATAGGCAACAACAACTCAATAAACATCTGCACAAGCTGATGCGACTAAGCCGTGCATTCAATACTGCTGCGGTTATTACAAATCAAGTGATGGCAAGTCCGGATGCTTTCTTCAGCAAAGCAGTCTCTCCAGTGGGGGGACATATTCTTGGGCATATGAGTCATAACAGGATTTTTCTGAGAAAAGGACGTAATAATATGAGGATAGCTAAACTAACGGCTAGCCCGAGCCTACCCGAAGGCGAGATCCCGATGAGGATTACTGAACGAGGAATAGAGAGCGACGAGGATGAGTAAACCAGGAAGCAAACTAACCGTCACGGGAAAAACCCGTGAATCAGTTGTCACATACCTAGAGAATGTACATGACCGCAAATTCACAGACGCTGAGCGAGAAATAGAAAACCTCAAGGGTAAAAGATTCCCTGACGAGGAGTACCAAATGGGTTACATAAACGCAATGGAGGGGTTGCTTCTATCTGTGCGCTCAGGCGATGATCGAGACTTCTATAACAGACCCAATGGGAATGGGAAAAACAATAAGGACTATGTGAAAGAGTTCAAGGAGTTTAGAAAACTACCAATAAGAACTCAATTTGATCAAGGATTCTTCAGCGCGTGGACCGATATAATCCAGTACAGAATAAACACTGAGAAAGACTAGATCCATCCATTAATACCCCTGTCTCTTATACACATCTGACGCTGCCGACGAATTAGACGGTGTAGATCTCGGTGGT
>CALGBN010000073.1 GCA_937877765.1 Candidatus Bathyarchaeota archaeon
CTACACCGTCTAATTCGTCGGCAGCGTCAGATGTGTATAAGAGACAGACGCTAAAGGCGCAGCGGCTGGTTGGACCTGTGAAGAAACAGGAATCAGCTATGTGTCTTATCTGTTGTTTTGGGACTGGGGTTCGCCTCCGAGGCTTAGTGAGTCTGCGGCGATTGATGCCTTGAACCAGTATTTGGATACTCTTGAGTGTCATTAACTACTCTTTTTTTCGATTAAAGACTGAATATCGGATAATGTGATGTCAAGTCTCAGCACGCCCATACTGTAGGTTGCGACGAGAACCATGTTATCTATGAAATTGATTTCTTTTAGTTCTCCGAGTCGCCCCTCAATCAAGACCTTGTCTGCTTTCTCGCTGATGGAGACTACATCGAGGTAGTTCTTTGAGACCAGTTGGATGGAGAAGCCTTTTTGTTTTCTTTTTTCTTTGAAGTTCATTCAAAACAGATTTGGTGTTTGTTTTTATTTTGGTATTCAAGCATTGATGTGAAGTTTTAAAGTTTGATACTGAGAAAATATTCATCGGTGGTTACGTGTCAGACCTTTACGAGTTATTCTTTGAGTTATCCAACGAGGATAGGGTAAACATATTGACTCTGCTTCAAAGGGAGCACCTGAATCTAACTAACATATCCAATAGACTAGAGCTACGTAACCAAGAAGCTAGCAGACACCTATCCAGACTGGAGGACTCTGGGCTGGTCACCCGAAACACGGATGGAACCTACCAGACCACATCGTTTGCGGAGCTTGTGCTCAGAAAACAGGCTGAGATGGGTTTCCTTCTACAGCATAAGGAGTATTTCAATAGTCACTCGCTTCAAGGTTTGCCGGATGGCTTGATGGCTAAGCTGAGAGTCCTTTCCAAGAGTACGTATATTGATGATACTTTGATCGCGCTTCAGGTGGTGAAGAAGATTATTGATGAGACTGAGGAGTATCTCTATAGGCTTAGCGATCAGTTCCTCATGGTGCTACTGGACCCCATAGTGGCAGCGACAGATAGGGGGATAAACTACCACTTCATCTACTCAGCAGACATTAAGGTGCCTCCTGATGCTAA
>CALGBN010000074.1 GCA_937877765.1 Candidatus Bathyarchaeota archaeon
AGACGGCATACGAGATGTAGAGAGGTCTCGTGGGCTCGGAGATGTGTATAAGAGACAGGTTAAAGGTAACACCCCATCTTGAGTCCAAACCCTACGTCTGGATGACGATAGACGCCATGAGAAAAGCGGGAGTAACGCCCCAATGCAGCGCTGATCTATCAGAGATACATGTTCCACTTGGACGATACAAGCCTCGACGCACCCGCGTTGAAGGAGACTGGAGCAGCGCAGCCTTCATGCTTGCAGCGGGGGCAATGGCGGGCAAGGTGCATGTTGATCATCTTGACTTGAAGAGCCAGCAGGCTGACCGCGAGATAATCAACATCCTCGAAGCCATGGACGCGTATATCAAAAGCAGTGGAAAAAGAGTCACCACCGAGTTAAGCAGACTATCAGCAGTTGAGTTTGACCTAAGCGACTGCCCAGACCTATTCCCCGTGGTCGCTTGCCTCTGCGCCTCCGCCGAAGGCACAAGTATTCTTTCTGGGCTCGGTAGGCTTAGGCTTAAGGAGTCAGACAGGTTACACGCTATGAAAGCTGGGTTGAAGCGTATGGGTATCAATGTAACCGTTGATGATTCAACCGCACAGATCAAAGGCGGAAAACCAAAAGGAGCCGTAATCGACACCTATAATGATCACAGGATCGCCATGAGCTTCGCGGTACTAGCACAAACCGCTGTGGGCGAGACAACCATCCAGAACCCGGAATGCGTCGATAAATCATACCCAGAGTTCTGGAAAGACTTGGCACAAATAGGAGCAAAACTAGAATGAACACACTTGGCAAACACTATAGGATAACCAGCATCGGAGAGAGCCATGGAAAAATAGTCGGAGTAGTGATCGACGGATGCCCAGCGGGACTCAAACTAGACATGGAACAGCTACAGAAGGACTTGGATCGCCGCAGACCCGGACAAAGCAACATAACCACCCAACGTAAAGAAGAAGACCAAGCCGAGGTACTCACAGGACTCTACAACGGTGTTACCACAGGTGCACCCATCACAATAATCACACACAACAAGGACAGGGACTCCTCCAAGTACCTTGAACAACGTTGGACCCCGAGACCCGGACACGCCGACTATACGGCTGGATTGAGGTACGGTGAAAACCAAGACCCAAGAGGAGGGGGGCGCTTCAGTGGAAGAAACACTGTGGGTTTTGTGATGGCGGGAAGCGTAGCGAAGCAGCTGCTGAGCAGAATCGGCACAAATATTGTAGGTTATACTCAGCAAATCGGTGATGTGGTTACTCCTGAGCCGAAGGACTTTGAGCACATCGAGGAGAATCCGGTGAGATGCCCTGATCCATTGACTGCTGAGAAGATGATCAAGGTAGTCGAGGACGCAAAAGCAGACAAGGATAGCGTTGGTGGAAAAGTACGGTGTATTGCGTTTAATCCTCCAAAGGGAATCGGTGATCCAATTTTTGATACACTTGAAGGCTGTCTCGGTAAGGCATTCTTCAGTATTCCAGCTGTGAAGGCTGTTGAGTTTGGCTCCGGTGTTGAGTCTGCGGGTATGTGTGGCTCAGAGCACAATGACCAGTACACGGTACAGGATGGTGAAGTAGTGACCATCACAAACAACAGCGGAGGAATCCTAGGAGGAATCAGCAACGGTATGCCCATCGTGGCGACGGTGACATTCAAGCCAACCCCCAGCATAGGCAAACCCCAACGAACAGTAGACATACGCACAAAAGAAGAAACCATGATCAGTATCGAGGGGCGTCATGATCCATGTATCGTGCCCCGAGCGGTTCCTGTGGTGGAGGCGATGATGGCTGTGGTTTTACTGGATCACGTGTTAGGCGCTGGAGTGATTCCGAGAATATTAGGTGATGATTAATGACGTATATGGATGAGATAAAACCCCACAGGGAAGCAATTGACAGACTCAACAACGAGATAATACAGCGAATCGCAGAGAGGCAACGAGAAGCCTTGGCGATTGGAGAGATAAAGAAAAGATACGGCAAACCAGTGGTAGATAAGAGACGCGAACAAGCCATACTTGACAACATCAAAGCCAAGGCACCAGCACATGGAATAGACCCAGAAGCACTGGAACGAGTCTTCAGAGAAATAATCAGACTATGCGTCGAAGCGGAGGAACAAGTATGAGGGTAGCTTTCCAAGGCGAGAAAGGCGCTTACAGCGAGGAAGCAATCTACAAACACTATAAGACGGATGCAGTGAGTGTTCCACGACCATATCTGAAAGATGTCTTTGACGCTGTTGAGGCTGGCGAAGCAGATTACGGCATGGTACCAGTAGAGAATACCATACAGGGGAGCATTGTAAGAGCCTATGATTTGCTCAATGAGCGTGGAGTCAAGGCAAGCGGCGAAGAAATACACCGAATAAGTCATTGTTTGATAGCTCACCCAGACGCAGAGCTAGCTGACATCAAGAAAGCATATAGTCACCCACAGGCACTGGGACAGTCACGAGAATGGCTGGAGAAGCACGGTATTGAGGCTGTGAACTTCTATGATACTGCTGGAAGCGTCAAATGGATCAAGGAAAACGATGTAAAAGACGCCGCAGGTGTGGCCAGTGCTCAGGCAGCCGAGACCTATGGAATGAAGATACTGGCTAAAGGTATCGAGACCAACCCAGAGAACTATACACGGTTCATAGAGATCGGGTACAAGGAACCTGAACCAACAGGCGTAGACAAGACCATTCTAGCCTTCATAGTACAGCACCGACCCGGAACCCTCGTAGGAGCCCTAAAAGAGTTCAGCGAGAGGGGTGTCAACCTTGAGAAGATAGAGTCTCGTCCACGAGTGGGCAAGCCTTGGGAGTATATTTTCTTCATTGAGATAGCTGGGCACATCAAGGATGATGTAATACTTGAGGCGCTTGAGGGTTTGAAGGACCATACACTGTACTTGAAGCATTTAGGCTCATACTCGAGGGCTTAGACGGTTTTACCTGCCCAAAACCCATTTTATACCCCAGCCAGCCTAGCCCGGTATGCAAGCGACCATAATCGGCATTGATGGCGGAATGGGGCAATGGATGAAGAATCATCTCACTGGTCTTGGATACACGGTCACTGGGTTTGATGAACGCAAAGAAGACCATCCATCAATCATCAGTAAAGCAGACCTAGTTGTAGTCTCGGTGCCAATCCCAGTCACATCCGAGATCATCATGAAGACTTTGAAACACATGAAACCTGGTGCGTGTTTAATGGAGATAGCTTCACTGAAATCAGGTGTTCACGAGACATTGGTTGAAGCATCTAAACTAGGGTTTAATGTTCTATGTGTTCACCCTATGTTTGGACCATCAGCAACCAATCCAGAGAACAAAACCGTCGCAATAATCCCAGTGAAAGATGTCGCCTCTGAGATAAAATTAACCAGAAAAATATTTCCAAGCACATCAATTGAGAAGATTGAAGCAGAACAGCATGACAGACTAATGTCCATCATACTATCCCTTCCTTATCTTGTGAATATGGCTATCGCCGGCTGTCTAGTGGAGGAGGACCAAGGGCTTCTACGGAGGCTCTCTGGAACTAGCTTCTTGCTTCAATACGTCTTAGCTCAGAGTATAGTACAGGAGAAAACCGAGTTAGTGGAAACCCTGATTGGAGGAAACAAGTTTCTCGAAGAAACCTCAAATAGATTCATTGAAAACCTGATACAATTACAAGAGAAAGCAGGTACCAATGAGTTTCAGAGGCTCCACTCTACGATTACTGATTCTCTAAGCCGGGACCCAGACAGTGGTGTTTTTAGTGTTATGCGGATGGAAGCCTATGAGTCGATAAGAGGTCTATTGAGTAACTGTACTGAACAAAATCATAGTAGATAATATTAAATAATTTACAATGTGTTTGCTGGTTGAAGTGATTTATGTGAGCGTGTATCACTTGGACTGGAA
>CALGBN010000075.1 GCA_937877765.1 Candidatus Bathyarchaeota archaeon
TAATTCGTCGGCAGCGTCAGATGTGTATAAGAGACAGAGGTAAAGGAAGAGTATGTTAATCTTGTAAAGTCACTTTTGGAAGACACTAACAAGATAAATATTTTTAAAACATCAGAGTTATTTAACGCATTTCGCGGAAATACCCCAGACTTAATAGTTTTACCTAAGAACAAAACAATTCCATTAAGCAACATGAGACCAAGGAAGAAAATTATAGAATTTAAAGAAATAGCATATCATAGCATGCATGGTATATTTCTTGCAATTACTGATGACAAACCTAATAAAGATATTGGATTAGTTAAGACAGTAGATATTGTTCCTAAGGAAAAAGAACCTCAACTCACTTGATTTCTCAGTGTATGGCTCAACATAGACCTTTGTTACGTTGAGGCGGTTAATCATATTCTTGAAAGATGTAAGATTCCCAGCGAAAAAGCTAGTCAGCGATCTGTTCATATCCATAACCTCAAGATCATAATCAGCGAACTCTTGGAGAACAGTATCTCTTGCTTTTACCCGGTTTACGGTACAGATATATGTGAAAATACAGCCACTGAGTAGAAATATAGATATGATTGTTATCCACTGCTTCCGGCTAAAACGATTGATAAGTCCCCCTCGTACCTGATTTGTAGGAATTTCTTTTCCAAACAACCCGTTTGGATTAATTAATAGCGCTATTACCATGAGGGAGATAGTTAAAATGGATCGATATTCTCCAAACCATACACCTATCATCCTCTGAGTCCAAGAAGTACCAAGAATCTCCACGAACCCAATCACTAATGCACCTATAAACGCCCCACGATGACTATCCATACCTCCAAGAATGACAGATGCAAATACAGCGATCATCATCCACGAACCCATCATAGGAGTAACATGAAACCTCATCACCATCACACCACCAGCAAGACCAGATAATCCCCCAGCTACCATCCACAAACAGATTCTATTTCTAACAGGGTCAACTCCCTGTACCTGTGCTAATGATATGTTTTCCCAAACAGCTTTGTTAGATAATCCGAATCTTGTTTTCAGAAACATATGTCTGAGTAAAAGAAACGATGAGAAAGCTAGAAAGGTAGAAACAAGAAAAGCATTGTCTATCCCGTAATCTTTGTAAATATATTGATAGAGCATCACCGAGGAGTAGTATCGATCCAATATTGTGCGTAACAGATAGACAAACATCTGAATCAATGCTTCAAGAAGAATACCCAGCCCTATTGTTGCCAATGTAATCTCGACAACACTTCTACCCCGTTTAATCAATGGCTCAATAATTAAAACCGATATAAACAATGTGAGAACAGCACCCACCATAAATGCGATAGGGTAACCAAGGTTCAGGTGTAGTCCAAAGACCTCTTTACTAGTATAGGCGCTGTATGCTCCGATTGTGGATATAGTTCCTATTGCAAAGTTTGGTACTTTTGTGGATCTGTACATCAGATAGAAGCCTTGCACTATGAGGATTAACGCGGATGCGTATGTTAGGGTCGCCATCCACATTTGGTTCATTTATACTTTAAACTAACATCGTCAACCATTTAAGGTTAACGAGTTGATTACTCATCCCAATGTTTCTCAATAAAAGATTCTCTTCCAGAACCACTAGAATAGAGCTTGTACTGTAACACGTTCTTCTTGTAATAGTCCTGATGATATTCTTCTGCCTTATAGAAGATAGTAAACTCCACAATACCCGTAACAACAGGCACATCAAAACGTCCACTTGCCTCAAGTAACATCTTTGATTGCTCAGCTTCTACACACTGAGCCTTATCATGATAAAACACAGCAGTAAGATACTGACTACCACGGTCAACAAACTGACCCCCATCATCAGTAGGATCAATGTTCATCCAAAAAACATCAAGCAACTCACCATAACTCACAACATCAGGATCATAATAGACCTGGACAGCCTCAAGATGCCCCGTTTCTCCACGCGAGACCTTCTGATACGTTGGATTAACCACGGTACCACCAGTATATCCGCTAATTGCCTCAACCACTCCATCAACGGACTCAAAAGCAGCCTCCATACACCAGAAACAACCCCCAGCAAAAGTAGCCACCTCATACTCTGACAGAACAACGCTCTCAGCTGGAGCTCTACGATAACCAAGTATGGTTCCCATTATTAAGATCAATAAAATAAACGCGATGATTCGCCGTTTCATGGCTCAATGTTTGAAGCCAAGGGCGGCATATAATGTATTGTTAGACACGTCCACCCATAATATGATATAACACCCTCAAGGCAGCGTTCAACACCTTGAAATCAACATCATAATATGCCAACTCTCTTGGCTCCATCCTCGTCAAACCCCTTAGAGGTTCATCCTTCCAGATACTACTTAGACTCTGCACCTTTTTCTCCCCCTTAAGCCCCCATGGCCTCCTCGATAAGCTCAGCATAAGCCTCCACAAGCCCCCTTCCCATAGGCGCCTGCTCTACCTCGTAGAACCAGCTCAACAAATCATATGGGTTCCAGCCATCAATCCTAGCCCGTATATACCGCATCAGTATCGGGGCAAGCATCTGAGACCTAACCGCATTCCAAACAATATCATTGTAGCTGAGAGACTCACCACGACGCACAGACTGAATCCGGGCAAGCTCATCCTTTAACCCATCATCAACCTTAATCGTGGACACCAATAAGTCACCTTACAGTCACCTAAACAACAAAGAATAATATAACTTTATCCCTATACGGAACACCAAAAAGTAACCAAAAAAAATTTTCCCCAAAGTACCCACCAGTAGACACCAAAAACAATAAAACCAAGCAACCACCAACCACGACATCCACATGATCTACCTCATCACAGCCACCCTCAGCATCACAATACTCAGCCTAACAATGAGAAAAGCAACCCTAAACACAGAAAACCTCTGGGGAGTAATCCTAGGCAACTACCTAACCGCCGCCATACTCACAGCAGCCATCACAATAACCTCACCACAAACCACACCCACCCCATTCACCCTAGCACTAGGCGCCATAACAGGCATCACATACACCGCCGGCATGTACCTAAACCTCACCCTCATGGGCAAACGAGGCGCAGCCATAACATCAAGCATAATACAACTAGCAGTAATCATACCCATCACCACCAGCGTACTATTCTACGGAGAAACAATAACCACCACACAACTCACAGGCATACTACTAGCAATAACAAGCCTACCCCTCCTAGCATCAAAACCAAACCAAAAACTCGAAATCGACAAAACAATCCTCCCCATGATACTACTAACAATCCTCGTAGTAGGCTTCAGCCAAACATCATCAAAAATACTCATACAAAGCGGACTACAAGCAGAAAACAACTACTTCTTCCTAGCCATATTTACCTCAGCAAGCCTACTAGTAACACCAATCGCCTACCGAAACAGAAACCAGATCAAACCTACAGATGGAACTTACGGCATAGGAGTAGGCGCATTCAACCTACTCAGCAACAGAGCACTACTACTAGCACTAACCACAATACCCGGAGCCATCGTATTCCCAGTAAGCAGCGCCGGCTCATTACTCATGGTAACAATAGCAGCAATAATCCTATTCAAGGAAAAAACCTCACACGCCAACATCACAGGCATAATAATGACACTGATAGCCGTCGTACTCATCAATATCTAGCCTTATATCCAATCAAACACCCGTCTATCTATGACACTCAAAGTAGGAATAGCCAAACACCCCTACAACGGACACCTCCATGCAGAGGAAATCGATCCCCACGCCACAGCAATGGAAGAAGGACTCAAAGAACTACTAGAAAACCTAGACTGCGAGATCGCAGACTACCAAGAAAGCTACCTAACACCAGAGGAAGAAAAAACCTACGGCGCACGCTACAGAATGGCACTAAGCAGTAACCACGGCGCAGACCAAGTAGCAGCCATGATCAAAAAAGACCTATTCCCTATCGGAATCCTAAGCAACTGCACAAACCTAATGGGAATGCTAGCAGGACACCAACGCTCAGGACCAACATGGAAACCCCAGAGAGTAGGACTCGTCTGGATGGATGCACACGGAGACTTTAACACACCAGAAACAAGCCTCAGCGGCATGGTAGGGGGAATGCCAGTAGCCATCAGCACAGGACTCTGCCTACACCACATCAGAAACGTAGTAGGGCTAAACCCACCACTACCCATGAGTTACGTAACCATGCTAGGAGTACGCGAC
>CALGBN010000076.1 GCA_937877765.1 Candidatus Bathyarchaeota archaeon
TGGTCGGCTGGCTCGGATACTATACAGTATTCACAGCCTTCCAGTATCCCTGACTTGATTAAGGCGTGGGCTCCCCTGCTCCAGTACTCCTCGTCGCTGGTGCCGCTTACTATCAAGTCTCCGCTTAGTTTCACCCCTGATTCTATTATAGCTTCTAAGGCTGCAAGAGCGCAGGCTGCTCCTCCTTTCATATCATGGGCTCCAAGTCCATAGAGTCTACCCTCTTTTTCTACAATCTTGAATGGCGGAGTCTCCCAGCCATCAAAAGCATCAAACGTGTCAATGTGGAAGTTGAGCATCAGCTTGGGGCCGTCACCGCCTTTGAGCACTGCGTAGACTGTGTCTCCTGCTTCCTCTACTGGTAGTCTTGTGACTTGACTGAGTCCCAGTTTCTCGAAGAACGTTATCAGCCAGTCGCCTATCTTTTTTTCTTTGCCTGTCTCTGATGGAGTCTCAACTAGTGTCCGTGTTAGTTCGACTACTCTTTTCTCTGATACCTGTTCAACTGGGTTCATACGCATTCATCCTGTTGATACTATAAGCCAATAACAGGGTAAAAAGCCCTGTTTATTCTAGGCTATACTTTAAGATGGCTTCAACGTGAATTTCTACGGTGTTCAAGATCATTATATCGGTGTCATCTTGAGATATGATCTGAGGTAACTCGGTACAGCCCAGAATCACGCCATCCACAGGATACTTGTTGATAATCGCTAAAAGCTTCTGTTTGGACCCCTCGTTTACCTCACCGATGCACAACTCAGAGAAAATAATATCATCAATCACCTTTTTCTCGTCCTCCGTGGGCACCACAACCGATATACCATTTTGAGTTCCGGCTTCAGGGTAGAAATCCGCGTCCATCGTATGTTTGATTCCCAAGAGCAAAAGGTTTCTTAGCCCATACTCTTTCGCCTTCTCTAGTGTGGCATCAGCGATGCTAATCAATGGAACCTTGGTCTGTTTGATGAGGCTCTTGTAAGCTGAGTGTGGTGAGTTTGCCGCCATGGCGATAAGGTCAACTTGTGCTGCTTCTAAGCCTTGTATGCCTTCCATGATGTATTCAATGTACCGGGGGGTATCCGTGTTCTCATAATCTGTGAATTTCTGGAAATTCAGGCTGAACACGACAACTTCTGGGAAATAATAGTCTTGTTTTATCTCAAAATAGCGTCTATGAATCAACTCGTAGTATTGTTTGGTTGACTCATAGCTTATCCCACCAAGTAATCCAATCCTCTTATCCATGAAACATCCTCCACATACACAAGCTAATCATTCATCAAATAAATGATTCAATTATAGAAGTCAAACTTACCCAATATGCTTGTTACATGAGACTGTGTCTAATCGATGATTTTATCCTCACATATCTCTAATCCATACCATGAGTGAAAGCGAGTATCTCGCCCAAGCACATCTTATAGAAAGGCAGACAATCGAGATAAGTCCAATTAAAACAAGTGGACTCATACTTGACATAGGCGGTGGGGGAGAAGGCATAATAGGCAAACTAAACGGTGAACAAGTAGTGGCCATCGACAAACGCCAGTCTGAACTTGAAGAAACCGAAAACAAAGCCCTCAAGATAGTAATGGATGCAACAGACCTCAAATTCCTGACTGAAACATTCACTGTAGCTACAGCTTTCTTTACCATGATGTACATCCCTAATGATTTGAAACAGAGGGTCTTCGAAGAAACATACAGGGTACTCAAGAAAGGTGGTTGCTTTTACATTTGGGACGCTAATATTCCCGAGAAAATAGATGATAAAAAATACTTTGTGATTCCATTAGAGGTGATTATGCCTGAGGAGACTGTTGAGACTGGTTACGGGGTTCATTTGAAGAAACAAGAAATGCAGTCTCTCAAACAGCTAGCACTTGGAACAGGATTCAAAATTATAAAAGAAGAAACTCAAGAACACACATTCTACCTCAAGTTTGAAAAATAATCGATGATTTTATCCACTCGATTATCTTTGTTATGCTGCGGGAAATTCAATATACTTGTTACATGAAACTTCTTTTTATCGAAGATATTGTTATTAATTCACGTTAACCAGTTCCTTTGATCAATAAACTGGTTCTAAAAATCAATAAATAACTCTTAATATCAGTCTTGAAGAGTTTATGCCCAATAAGTATCAGGATCCTTCATTGTACCATAACCCATCAGAGAATCTACCCAAACCCAGAATCTATTTAATTTAGGCATATTACGAATAAACCATTTGACAACATCATGAATAAAACCCTTCCTCTTGGAAAAAGGACATACCCTAAAACAAACTGTGCAACTTGTACCAATCTGGTCCCAGTAATCTCTACACTTATCTTCATCACAAGGCCAACGGTAAACCCCAGGATTCTCTCCCGAAATAGCATCCCATGATCTCAGACCTGTGCCTATAGCGCCTGCTGGGCAATGCTTGGCGCATTTCATACAAGTTTCACAGAACTCCATAATACCAGAATCAGCCATAAGACTTTGAAGCAGAGGCATATCCGTAAAAACCTTACAAATCTTGATTAATGGACCATTTTCCCAAGTGATTACCCTATTCATTCTCCCAAGATGCCCAATCCCAGCTTGAAGCGCAATTGGAACGTTGAACGCCAAATCATTTCCAGAAGGAATCGCATGATACCCTAACCCTCTAATAAACTCCGCAACCATCCCAGCAAGAAAATGCATCTTGCTATACCCGAGACTTGACGCTGACTCTGTTGCAG
>CALGBN010000077.1 GCA_937877765.1 Candidatus Bathyarchaeota archaeon
TACACCGTCTAATTCGTCGGCAGCGTCAGATGTGTATAAGAGACAGGTACACATTGTATGATTTGAGCGAAGCAGTTGATCTCAGAGAAGAAGGAGACGATTCAAAACTCAGAGAGATCATCAGACCCTTTGAAGATGCAGCTCAGCTACTACCTAAAATATGGATACGCGACTCCGCCGTAGAAGCAGTCTGTAACGGTGCACAATTAGCGATACCGGGAA
The DNA here is from genome assembly GCA_937877765.1 of Candidatus Bathyarchaeota archaeon. GTDB lineage: Archaea > Thermoproteota > Bathyarchaeia > TCS64 > TCS64 > RBG-16-57-9. The sequence continues at coordinate 223 of CALGBN010000077.1, forward strand.
TTCTCAGATACGAATCCGGTATACAGGTGAATGATCTAATAATTGTGATGACTCAGAAAGAGGAGGCCGTGGCATTGATGAGGGCAGATATGAGTAGCGGCAAGATTCAGTCAGAGGATCACGGCATCGCAGCAACAATAGAACGCGTTATGATGCCAAGCGGTATCTACCCCAAGCTCTGGTAGCTGCGAAGAGTTTAAGCTATAAGACCTATTATTTCTGCTTATGCCAAATAGCCACTATTTCTCCAAGAAGCCATCCTCAAAAGATGAACGCGGTAAAATAGTGACCATGCTACGTGGAAGAAAATACAGTTTCATCACATCAAGAGGGGTCTTTAGCGCTAAACGAGTGGATACAGGGACCCGCGTACTCGTAGAAAACATGCACATACCAGAAGATGGTGATTTCCTAGACCTTGGATGTGGATTAGGGATAATTGGTATAGTAGCTGCATCAATGATGCCTGAGTTACATGTTCATCTCACTGACGTGAACACAAGGGCAGTTAAATTAACAAGGCTAAATGTTCAACGAGCAGAGTTATCAAACTGCGAGGTCTATGAAGGATACCTCTATGAGGCGCTTGGTGACCAAAAGTTCGATGCAATAATATCTAATCCACCTGTCTCAGCTGGGATGCATAATGTGGTTCATCCCATGATTTCAGGTGCATATGAACGACTGAACCCAGATGGTATTCTCCAGATGGTCATACAGAGTAACAAGGGTGGGAAGATGCTTGCCGGTTTCTTTGATGATATTTTTGGTGAGCATGAGGTCGTAGCTAAGAAGAGCGGTTACAGGGTGCTATCATCCTGTAAATGCTGATACTTACCAAGTGGTGAAAGGATTTAAGTAGCAGTTTTACCTGCCGTTTCAGGATTTAAGAGATGTTGATGAATGCGCTACGAGAAACAGACCCAGAGATATATGATGCAATTATTCGTGAGGTAAACAGGATCGAGCACGGAGTCGAACTAATTCCGTCCGAGAACTTTGTATCCCGAGCAGTCATGCAGGCGATGAGCAGCGTATTCACAAACAAGTACAGTGAAGGGTACCCCGGGAAACGATACTATGGTGGACAGGAAAACGTTGATGACGTCGAACTCTTAGCCATCAACCGAGCTAAGGAGTTATTCGGCGCAGAACACGTAAACGTTCAACCTTATAGCGGTAGCCCGGCAAATCACGCGGTCTATATGGCCCTCCTTGAGCTTGGAGACAAGTTCATGGGAATGGATCTAAGCTGTGGCGGGCACCTTACTCATGGTAGTCCTGTAAACTTCAGTGGGTTGCACTACAAGTTGGTACCTTATTTCGTTGATAAGGAGACCGAGATGCTTGACATGGACGTAGTTAGGAAGATCGCTGAAACCGAGAAACCCAAGATGATCATCAGCAGCCTCACAGCATATCCAAGGAAACTACCATTCAAAGAGTTCTGCGATATAGCCAAAGACGTTGACGCGTATAGTGTGGCGGATATTAGTCATATCGCGGGGTTGATCGTTGGAGGTGTCCATGAGAGTCCATGTGAGTATACTGATGTTACAACCACAACCACTCACAAGAGTCTGCGTGGTCCACGTGGAGCCATCATCATGAGCAAGATCGAGGATCAGTACCACGACCTATACCATAAGGACACAAAGAAGAACTTAGCCCAACTCATTGATAGCGCCGTATTCCCCGGGCTACAAGGCGGCCCCCATGACCATGTTATCGCGGCAAAGGCAGTTGCCTTTAAAGAAGCGATGAAACCCGAGTTTAAGGACTATTCTAAACAGATAGTGAAGAACGCCAAGGTGATGGCTGATGAGTTAATGAGTCTAGGCATTAAACTGGTTACAAATGGAACCGATAACCATCTGATGCTTATTGACCTCAGACCATCGGGACTAGGAGGCAAAGGAAAGCAGCTTCAGAACGCCCTAGATAAAGCAGGAATCACAGTAAACAAGAACAGCGTACCCTATGATGATGCAAGTCCCTTTAACCCATCAGGACTCAGACTAGGCACACCCGCAGTCACCAGTAGAGGTATGAAGGAATCAGAAATGCAACACATCGCTCAATCCATCGCTGTAGTCATAAAGAACTACAAGGATGAATCCAAGCTCAAAGAGATAAAAGCGGAGATCAGTGAACTTGTTTCAGCTTATCCAATATACCCTGGGCTATCTGTGCTAGGATAAAAAAGGTGTATAAATTTAGTCGAGGGCGTAGGCGTGTTCACCGTGTTGGCTTACGTCTAGTCCTGCATAGAAGAAGCCGAGTGCTGGCGTCATTACCATGACGAGGGCGGTTGCGGTACCTACCCATGCGATATCTCCGGGATTCATCTGTTTTCCTTAATCACGCAACCATATTCGATATTTTAGGCTTGTTACATATAG
>CALGBN010000078.1 GCA_937877765.1 Candidatus Bathyarchaeota archaeon
GCCCTCCATATCGGTGTCCTTGATAACCACCCGTCTTGACATTCCCTCGGTCTCGACTCGTAGTGGGCTCGCCAAGCCTCGTCTAATAGCTGTCTTGAGTCTTCTCCAGCCCCTAGTCAACCACGACACGTATTCTTTCCTCCTTTCTACTGTATTTTCTGAGGCTCACCCGTCGCCCCAGTACCTGAACCTCTCTGATGGCTTTCATCATCTCATCCCGTGGTAGAATCACGGTGATTTCCTCGATGAGCTCCACAGGTATCCTTGTGGCTCCCCACTCGTTATGCACCTCCACCACATCCTTCCTGAGGATGATCATCTGCTTCTTCTTGCCACTGGTACCGAGGTAGATACCCCAGTCCTTGCACGTGACCTCAGGATCAGCAACATGCTCGCTTAGCTGAGCCTCATAGCAATAGCTGTAGGGAACACAGGTATGGCGGACATGAACCCAGTCTCACATATCCGATCCTCCACAGGGATCAAAACTATGTCGATGTCATGCACCATGGGCTTGCGTCTCCGTAGGCTACCAGCAACCTCGATCCGCTTTACAAGGTCTCGTATGTTAGAGACCACCTCATCTGCGAGACTCTGAGCCTTCTCAGCCATTATCATCTGACTCACTGGTATTCCTCTATCTTTTTCTGCTCGAAGTCAAACAACGTGGAAGGGTCCAGAATATCCCCGGCACTCCAACCCTCATACTCAACTGAGGTAACCCGTAATGTGAGCTTGTTCTTCTCATCATCTATGAAGGTAACAGTATGGGTCTTCTGCCCAGTAGCCTGAACACTCTCAGACTTACCCGCAAACCGCATTACACCCAGCTTCAAATCTCGTTCTCCTCCATGACCTCTACGAAGCCCCTGAGCGGGGACAGCACCGAGGAGAAACACTCAACCACCTGCTGCTTCTCCATATCTGCCTGAGCCTCAATCTCCTCTATCTGCAGCTTGAGCCTAGTGTCAAGACGACGATACAACTCACAGTGCCTGAACCGGTACCTTCTGGGCTCCTTACCCCTACCAGTCAAACCATTACGCTTCTTGTACTCACGCCTCTCAGCCCGGGTATAGAAACTCCAGTCCTCGGGGTACATGTGCCCAGGGAGCACCTCCACGAGCCCAGCCTCCACAAACGTGCCGAACAACTCATACGTCTTAGCACGAGGAGTCCCCGCAGCCTCAGCAAGCATCCTCACAGTAAAACAATCATCCATACATAGCAACTTACCCAGAAGCCTACGGCAGTAAAGCCCCGAACCCATTTCCAGGTGAACCAGAATATCCCCTATCTGCTCCTCACCAAGCTTTATCCATCCAGACGGTCTGCGCCTATTGGAGGCGGCAGTCTGGCCATCAAACATCTATACAGTCGCCTCCTCCATCGGGTACAGCTTGTTAAGCATGTACTCGATCTGCTTTGGAACCGATCTGGACTCCTTTTCCCCAAGCCTCTGAAGTCTAGCGTGGGTGGAGTCCTTCAGTGTCACGTTCCTGTAGCCTTTACGCGGCATAGAATCCAATACTGTACTGGTTTGTACTTTGTTTAAGTGTTATTTACCCTTAACAATAATCCATTATAGGTACATTAACGCATAGTACTCTAAAACTGTAACAATAACCTAAACGTTTATAGAAAATAAAAACCAAATAAAATCTAGTACAACAAGGTACCGGTAAAAATGCCGAGAAAAGGCTTCAAAAGCATCACAGTCAGAGAAGAAGTCTACCAAGACCTCTGGAACCAGTGGCAAAAACAACAAGACCAACTACTAAAAGAAGGAATAACCAGCTTCAGCGGCTTCTGCAC
>CALGBN010000079.1 GCA_937877765.1 Candidatus Bathyarchaeota archaeon
CACCCTCTATGAAATCAGATTCTTCAAGATAACAGACACAATAACAAACATAATCGAAAACAAGCCAGCATACAAAACACTCCACAAGCCCGCAGGCGGATACGCATAATACAATTCTAGAAGAAGCAGAAATCAATCCAATTCAGAATAAGACCTCTACAGATTAAACTAACACCAGAACCGCCCTTGTTCTGATCCCAAAATATACCAGAATACCGACTAATCAGCAACAAGAGTATCCAGCTTGACCCTACTCATTTCACAGAACATCTAAATATTAACCAGTCTAAGGCATATCGGAGAAAATTCTCCACAGGTTAGGCGCCAAATCTCGGAGGGAGTCACCTAACCACCTTTTCAAATAATCAGTCTAAAACAACACCAAACATCAGTCACACAAACTTGTTTCAATAATATTTAATAGTTAATAAAGCCGGGGTGGCCGAATAGGTTAAGGCGCCAATCTGAAAAATTGATGACCCCCTCCGAGTCACGAGGGTTCAAACCCCTCCCCCGGCGAAATACAAGGATAAACCTGAAAGGCCGCTAACAAGGGGGAGGGGGGGTACCCCAAGAAAAACCCGGAAGCAGCTTAATTCAACAAAACCAACCCCAGAACAGCTCAGATCACCTTCAGAATAGTGTAAAAAAGTGTATGAGTAACCGTAAAACGTGTCATTAAAACCCGTATAATAAAACAAAAAACACATCGATATAGTTTAAACAGCGCCACACACCCTAACCCACTATGAAAGGTAGGCTCTGTATAGTCACGGGCGCCAACTCAGGCATCGGCTACCAGACAGCACTAGGACTAGCAAAAAAAGACGCCACAGTCGTACTGGTCACACGAGACCAAGAGAAAGGTGAAGCAGCACGAGACAAAATCAAAGAAGCCACCGGAAACCACAGCGTCTACAATATGCACTGCGACGTATCAGACATGCGTAGCATCGACAAATTCACAAAAAACTTCACAGACCGCTTCACATGCCTCCACGTCCTCATCAACAACGCCGGAGCAGCCTTCAGCCGACGCCAAACCACAGAAGAAGGAAACGAGAAAACCCTAGCCACCAACTACCTAGCCCCATTCAAACTAACACACAACCTACTCCCAATGCTCAGAGAGAAAACACCATCACGAATCATCAACATCGGCTCAGGCATGCACAAAACAGGCAAAATAAACTGGGACGACCTACAATCTGAGAAGAACTACAAATCAATGCAAGTCTACGCCACCACAAAACTCATGCTCACCACATACACATACGCCCTAGCAGAAAGACTTCAAGACACAGGAATAACCGCCAACGTCGCAGAACCCGGATTTGTCGCTACTAACCTCGGCACAAACATGGGCGGCTTCTGGGACAAACTATCATTCACCCTCGTAAGACCCCTCCAAATATCAGCGGAAAAAGGAGCAGAGACAAGCATATGGGCAGCCACAGACCCAGAACTAGAACAAGTCACAGGCAAGACCTTTGCAAAGAAAAAAGAGATCAAAAAATGGACACTGGCTGAAACTGGTTTGAGCGCTGATGAAGTCGGAGAAAAAGGAAGCAAGGTAAAAATAATTCAATAC
>CALGBN010000080.1 GCA_937877765.1 Candidatus Bathyarchaeota archaeon
GCATACGAGATGTAGAGAGGTCTCGTGGGCTCGGAGATGTGTATAAGAGACAGTTACAACGCCGATGGTGAGTGCTCCAAGCTCTCGTGCTACTTTCGCAACGATTGGGGAAGCGCCTGTGCCTGTTCCACCGCCTAGTGCAGATGTTACGAAGACAAGGTTTGCGTCTCCTATTGCTTGCTCGATCTCATGGGCTGATTCCTCCGCTGCCTTTGCGCCCTGCTCTGGGAAACCACCGCAGCCGAGACCTCCACAGAGGTCATATCCGAGGAGTACCCTGCTCCCTGCCTTGCTTGTTGTTAGGTGCTGTGCGTCGCTGTTGAGTGCTACCGTGCGGGCGCCGATGACTTTTTTGTCCATCCAGGTAACCATGTTGCTTCCGCCACCACCTACGCCAAGAATCGCTATTTTTGGTGTGGCTTCCTTTGCGATGTCCTCTATGCTTTTTGCTGGGACTGCGTGAGGCGCCACTTCGATTTCAACTGTCATTGAGTATTTTCACCTGATTGAAGATAATTCATTGATTTTGGTTTATAGGATTGTGTAGGTGTAACAAGTTACACACATACTTACTCCGGGGAGAATATCAGAGGTCCATAGCGGACTTCACTAATGACTGATACTGAGGATCAAGCTCAACTGCCTTTTCAAGGTGTTTCCGGGCGTTTTCCTTCATTCCATGGCTGCTTAGATGAATTCCGTAGCTAAAATGGGCTCTCGCGTTATTTGGGTCCTGTTCTAGGGCGATCTGGAAATGGCGGTCCGCTTGCTGGGGTCTCCTCTGCCGAGACAGGAACTGAGCGTAGTAGAGGTTCAACTCAGGGTCGTTTGGCGAGTATTCCAGCCCCTCGAATAACTGGTTCTCAGCTTCCTCGTCGCGCCTTGTGTCTACGAGTAAACGCGCATAGTAGAGGCGTGGATCTGGTGATTTTGGGTCCAGTTCTATGGCTTTGAGGTATTTTTCCTCCGCCTCATCATAGCGTTGATGGTTCGCCAAAAAGAAGCCATAAGCGAGACAAGCGGTCGAGTTTTTTGGCGCTATTTCAATAGCCTTAACATAGTGGGCTTCCGCGGTTACAAGGCTGTTCTTTTTTGTTAACAGCATAGCGTAGTGCAGATGAACATCAGAGTTATCTGGGTTCAGATGAAGTGCCTCACGCAGCATCTTTTCAGCTTCATCGAGTTTACCCAGCTTGAAGAGAACTACGCCTCGGCTTAGATATAATTCAGGGTCGGTGGGTTCGGTTATGCTAAGGTACTCGAACTGTCTGTTGGCTTCATTGTATTGTTTTTCCTCTGCGAGGAACTTGATGTAGTTGCGTCTGTAGGTTAGATCTTCTGGGCTTAGATCGATGGCTTGTCTGAAGTATATATCGGCTTCATCGCTACGTTTCAGGCTCCAGAGCAAGAGAGCATAGTTGTTGAGGGTATCAGGGTTATCTGGGCTTATCTTGAGGCTCTGCTTGTAGAGTTTCTCTGCATCTTCCTGTTTCTCCATATCAGTGAATATGTTTGCTAGGTTGTTCATGGCTGTGGGGTCAGGGTCCAGCACAAGTGACTCCTTCAGGTGGTTAGATGCTTCCTCCAGCTTATTCGTCTGATAGTAGAGGAGCCCCAAGTTGTTGTGGACCGTGGGATCGCTTGGATCGATGTTTAATGCCTCAAGATACTGGTTGATGGCATCATCGATTCTTTCATTTTTCTCAAGGTACTGGGCGTAGTTGATATACGCCTCCGATGACCCGCCACTCACCTCAATAGCCTTGATATGATGATACTCGGCGTCCTCTTGTTTATCTAGCGAACTATAAAATCGGGCATAGCTAAGATGATTCTCCATTGTATTCGGGAAAATCTCCTTCCGCGTCTCTGTAGTGGAAGGCTTTGCCAGAGTGTATTTTTCTTGATTCTTGATAGCGGTCTGATGAGATTTCTTTGTCTGACTCAGTTTCTCGGCTATCTCGTATAAACTTCTCATCTGAGAAGGCGCTGCAATAGTCTGTGCCTCAGCTATCTTGATTAACTGTTTAGCAATAGTCTCGTTTTTTCCATCGTTCTCGGCTACCCAAGCTGCTAACTGGATGACACCGTCGAGATCGCCTCTGTTTGCCATCCGTTCTATTAGCTCAGTGTAGACTGTCAAGGGTAGCCCTACAGTCAAGATGCCTCTGTGTTTTTCTTTTTTGTGGGTCCCAGTTCATTTTGTCAATTGCTTATAGGCAAACTGGATATAGTCATTATCTTTGATCATCTGAAGGTTGTTAGCGCAGAAGTATTTTGAGCCATTCTGGTCTAGGATAGTCGTATCCATTGATAGAAAATCTGACTCGTTTGTAATCATCAGGGAAAAGTACTCTCCCGAGGACAGGGACCCGATTTTTACACCATTCAGATTAAGCGATGATTCCAATTCCTCTGGCAACCCTATCAAAGAGATATTCAATTTATGAAAAAACCCAAAATCTGAGGACTGAGACACAGTCAATGCCCAGTTATTGCGGGCAGCCCAGAGTTTTGATAACTTTTCATTACTGAGATAAACATAAGGTCCCGTTTCTCTTCCTACGGGTGGATTCCATGTTGTTGGCCAAGGATCATTGATGAATACTCCGGTCTCGTTATAGCCTACTGCTACTACGTAGTGTGCTTCTTGATATGTTTCGTCAAACCAGATTAGTAGGATTGGAGCATATCCTGATGCAATTCTCTTCCTTAGCTTAGGAAGAGACATGGATTCATGGTTAATGATGGAAAAGTCTCGCAGTAGAAAAGGGTCATCCATGTACTCGCTAAGTGTGCCAGTAATAGTTTCCAGTTCCTCGACTAGGGTATCTTGAGATAATGATTCGCCACTAGTATACTCAATTACCATGCTTACTGAGGCGGGGCCACAATAATAGCTGGTTTCTTGACCATAATATGGTACTGCGAGTAGGCAGCTATCAGCTATGTAGGCTCTGTTATCAAACTGGGGGAAAAATACAAGGAATATTAAACAGAAGATTAGTATAGTTCTCGGCTTGACTATCCACTTTCGTTTTTGTATTAGGCTTCTTATTTTTTCGATAAATGGATCGTCCATTTAATATCTGTTTTTTCCTGAAAACTCCCTTTTAATGGTTAGCTAATGATGATCAAAGCCAAAAAATACTATATTTCCCATAAATATTGTAATTTAACCTACTTTTTTCGGTTCCACTCTTCACGCAGAATGCTGTATATGGCTCCATCCATGTAGACGCCTTGAATATACGCGGCTTTACGTTTCAAACCCTCATAGGTGAACCCTGCTTTCTCCAAGACTCGTACCGATGCACGGTTCTCTGGGGTGCACTCAGCCTGTATCCTAACAACGTTCTTTGTGGAGAAAAGATGGTCAACAAGAAGCTTCACAGCCTCTGTGGTGTAGCCTTGCCCCCTGTGATTGGGGTGAAGAATATAGCCTAACCAGTAATAATCGCCTTGTGGCCCTGTGATAATCTGCCCCATGGGCTCGCCTTGTTTATCTGCGATGACCCATGACTCTGTTTTCTTCTCCGAGTCAAACCATTTCTGGATTTCTTCAAGTGTGTTGTTTTCTAGTGGCTCATATGGTCCCTTGTACTCTGGGTCATTATTCCACTCTGTGAACCATTCAAGGTCGTCTCTCTGTAATGGTCTGATGTTTACCTTCTCACCCATCAGCATAGACAAAGATACGGGGCCCTTTTGTTAGAAGTTTTTGGTTAATTATTTAGACTCAGACATCAACACTAGATTATGTCAAATGGTCAAACCTACAAGAGCCTTGTAATCCGTGACGCCATGATCATCAACGGTAAAGGGGTACCACCCTATGGGCCCTGTGATATTGTGGTCGAAGACGGGAAAATCAAGGAAATAGTCAACGTAGATACCATCAGTCTCACAAGGTACAAGATCAAACGCCCCGAGGCAGAACACGTAATCGAGGCAAAGGGAATGTACGTAACCCCGGGTCTCGTGGACATGCACATCCACATCAACATAGCTGATGAGAAATGCGGACCCAAAGGAACAGAATACGCCTACAAGCTATGCCTAGCCCATGGTATTACGACGATTAGAACCTGTGGATTCGGAACCGATAAACAATTACTCGAACACAAGAAGCTGAGCGTTGAAAACAAGATAGTAGCACCAAGAATCATGGTTCTTGGTAGTTGGCCCGCTGAAGCTCACACGGTAGAAGAGTCAAGGAAAGCTGTGCGTGATTTGAAGCAGCTTGGTGTGGATGGTATCAAGATGATTCCACGTCCCCATGTTACAGCTGAGATGTTGGAAGCTATAGCGGATGAGATGCGTAAAGTTGGTCTACGAACTGGTATCGCGATTCATCACGCCCAGAACAGTGAATTAAACGCACTGATAACCAGTAACGCTGCGAAGGACAAACTGAGCATCGAACATACGTATGGTATCCCACAGGCAGCACTCCCGGGTACCCAGAACTTCCCACCGTTCTATAACTATAGTAACGAGGTGGACAGGTTCAGGAATAGTGGATATATCTGGACCGAGGCAGACCAGTACCCAGAACGCGTGAAGAAAGTGTTTGATACTCTTCTTGAAAACAAGACGGTCTGGGACCCAACTATGGTGGTCTATGAGGCGCATCGCGACTATGAACGATGCAAGACCTTGCCGTGGCACGAGAAATATACAGTGAGACAGTTATGGGAGGCATATAGTCCTAGCCCGGGTAGACACGCGACACACTTCTTTGACTGGAAGACCAGCGATGAGATCGCTTGGAAGGAAAAGTACAAGATATGGATGAAGTACGTAAAATACTTCTTTGATAACGGTGGAACCCTCATAGCGGGAAGCGACACCGCCTTCATCTATGCCCTATTCGGTTTCGCGCTAATCAGAGAACTTGAGCTATTCCAAGAAGCAGGCATACACCCCATAGATGTACTGAAAATAGCCACCACAAACGCCCAGAAAACACTTGGCAACGAGGAGCTGGCAGGAGGCATAAGACAAGGAGCACCAGCAGACCTAGCGATCATCGATGGCAACCCACTTGATAACTTCAAAGTGATGTACGGCACAGGAGTCACCCGGTACGCTGAAGACGGGTTATCCATGACTCGTGGCGGCGGAGTTCGCTGGACAATTAAGAATGGAATAGTCTTTGACTGCAAGGAACTCTTGGCTGATATCGAGGAGTATGTCAAGTCTCAGGGACCGAAAAAACCCTAATTCCTTATTTCATCAGCTACTAGATAGCCTACTCCAGATTTTTTCACACGCACATTAACAA
>CALGBN010000081.1 GCA_937877765.1 Candidatus Bathyarchaeota archaeon
TTTTTCAAGCAGAAGACGGCATACGAGATGTAGAGAGGTCTCGTGGGCTCGGAGATGTGTATAAGAGACAGAGGAATTAGTAGTCGCTTGCTGGCAAAAATACCCTGATTCTTTTGGGCTACAGGGATACTCTGACAAATATCCAGACTCTAACATAGTGTACCGCCATATCATGGGAAGGGACAGCATCGTCAGGAAGCAGCGTTGGCTGTCACAGAAGAGTCAAAAACGTTATGCACTGACACCAGCAGGTATCAATCATGCGCTCAAAATAATGGGAACCGTCGATCTCATAACAGTAATGCAACATCAGCGGATCGATCGATTCTACGAGCAACTATTATTGCGTGTACTGACAGGAACGGCTTGGAACAAATTCAAAAGCGGTCAGATTGAAGAACTTACCTTCACAGACGCTTGCGGTTTCTGGTCAATCAACCCACGCTCAAGTGGTGAGCAACTTCGATCCGCAAGGCGTGATTTAGCTAAAGCAATGTCAGTAGTTAGTGAGCATCTTGACGAGGGAAACGGAGACGTAACACTAGCATCTAGAATAAAGGTTTCGCGGGATGATTTAGAGCAGCTGCAGATTTTGGAGAAAGAACTGGATACTCGGTTCAAGGATCAGTTGGACATAATAGACCGCCGAATCATGAGGTGGGGAAAGGTAAAGTAGAGCGCACCGCATATCTTAGCTATCCGCAGAGATGTTACCATCAGGACCTATAAATGATGAAGCTATTTTGGCACCAAGCTTATTAAGAGATGTGTTGTCGGACGATAGTTTGTTGAAGGATTTGGTGTCGTCGGGTTTAAACAATACGCATGATGTCTGGGTTCTAGCACTAGGTGAAGTAGTCGGCTGGGGTTCGAAGTTCTCGAATCTGTTGGCTAGAATATCAAGAGATTTCGCAGTACAAACGAACTTGCAGGAGCCACAACCATGTAAAACGGAAGTCGAATACGCTTCAGAACGCCCTTTTCCTTGGGCTAATGTAAGAGTTGGCCTGTTAATAAAGGTTTCACCCAATACCGTCGTACACTGGGAGGCGTTACTCTCATCTGATTCTCTTCCGGAAGATGCGGTCTCAAGCTTGGACGGACAGCTGTACGAGAGAGATTTCTGCAAGCATTTTATTGCCAAAACTCAAGCCGGTGATGTCATAGTGAAGCACTGGTCTCAGCCACCCCGCTCCAGTTGGGATGAGATACCGCCAAAGCCCACAAATGAACTGTTCGTGAGATGGTTACGTTCTACGAGAAGAAGCCAACGTGATCTCGCCATCTTTGGGGAAAGGTTAGGGTTAACGTCAGGGCAAAGGAAAACACTCGAAGAAGTCGGAAGGATCTTTAATATCACTAGGGAGAGAGTGAGACAAGTTACCAATCGCTTGCTTTTACACTTATCTCACCCAGTCAGACGGAGACTATTGACCCCCTTCTGCGTCCGCCTTAGAAGGATATTTGAAGAAAACGGCGGTATTATGACCTTAGAAGAAGTGACCGAGAAGGTCCAGTTTGTCAGCGAACTACAAAGACTTTCGCCAATGTCAGCGATAGAATTGATACTTTTCTGCTGTGGTATGTTTAATGCGCTGGAATATGATTATGCGAGTGGCCGAGGAGGCTCTGATGCTGGCTCTGTGACATGGTATTTGAAAGCCATAGACCCGGATCACATTCGTATGGCTCGCAGGCTTGCTTCTACTTACGTGGGCAAAGAACCCTGCCGGTACACTTTTGAAGAGTTAGCGACAAGAATTAGTGCTGAGTCTAGTGTACCTTTAGAGATTACTAGAGCAAGTTTACGGACTTACGAGATGATAGAGCAGGATTCATGTGGACGCCTGGTAGGTGCAGGTAAGATCAAAAGCCTAACAATACCGACGATGGCTTTGATTGTTTTGAGGGAGAGTGGAGTGCCAGCTCATTTTACAGCCATCACAGAGATGATTAACAAACGTTTCCAGGGCGAGACCTTAAGGCTAATCATGTGCACAATTATCTTATGAACCCCTTGTTTCGATGGGTAGACAGGGGTACTTATGGGCTGGCTGAGTGGGGTCTACCAGAAATAAGACCCAAGGAAAACTACGCGGCTGGGAAAGAAGCCATTAGAAGCGCCTTGAAGGCTATAGGCCGCCCAGCTACAATCAGAGAGATTCGAGAGCAGTTAGATACAATCACGGCTGAGAACCAGGATTTCACGTTGCTGTCCAAGCCCAGCATAGTCTTGTACAACAACCCACAGATTTTTATCTCTCTCGGTCAAGGTAAATGGGGATTAAGAGAATGGAATCTCCCTTCTTCAACAAAGGACACGATTTCTTTGGCATGTGATGTGTTAGCTGATGAAGAAACCTCTTGGCTTACATCTCAGCAACTCTACTTAGAGATGAAGTCACGTGGCTGGTCTGGGGCTATGGTAGCGTTACAGAGAGCATTGGATAGAGAAATCGCGAAAAAACAGCGGCGGCTCCGTAAAGAAGAGCTTCATGGCTTCAATATTCATCTCTACGGGTTGTCTTCCAGTGATTGGGATGAGCAAGCTGCACTGGCCTGTCTCTTATACACATCTGACGCTG
>CALGBN010000082.1 GCA_937877765.1 Candidatus Bathyarchaeota archaeon
AATGATACGGCGACCACCGAGATCTACACCGTCTAATTCGTCGGCAGCGTCAGATGTGTATAAGAGACAGGCGTAATATTTGCTATTGTAGGACATTTCCGTCAACGCTGTAACGTTCCATCAGTATAACCAGTATTGGAAAAGCGATAAGACTCCACTGTGCTACAGGTATCCAGAAGAGAAGATCAGGATTGATCTCCCAAATGTATCCTCCGATGACTGGACCAGCTATTCCAATCAAACCCGCTATTAGATTCTTAACTCCATTATAGCTGCCCCTTACTCGTTGTAGTATGGCTTCTTGACTGTAGGCATCCATTCCAACGTAGAGGCATCCTTCGAGGCTTCCAAGTACGCTCACCATAATGAGAAGAGAGGGAAGACTAACTGGTGTAGCAACTAGTAAGAGTCTGGCTAATATTCCGAAAACGTGTCCAATGTAGGCTGTCTTTTTCCGCCCATATTTCTCAACAAGATTTGCTAGTGGAATACTTAGAAATACATCGATAAAGGGCTCTGCAACGCCAATCCACCCGAAAATGATCAATGTGGCTGTCTTGATGTCTACTTGATAGATGCCTCTGAATGGGCTTATCATCATCATGACGAAGAGGGTTGTAACCTCGCTGAATAACAAGAGCTTCAACTGAATAGGTGATTCCAAGATTGATCTGAGTCCATCAAGCAGACTACCGGATTCTTTCTCGCGTTCAATATTCACTGGCTCAAGATGTCGATAAAGCAGGTATAAGATCAATAAATCTGCAAAGAAAAATAACAAGAATAATGGCCTGATGTTATCAGCTGATTCAAGTCCACCAAAATAGTTGATTGCGAGGGCGATGAGCATGGGTGATGCTACTCCAGCTACTGCTGTAATTGTTCTATGGAATCCTAGCCCTGACACCCTTGAAGTGTCTTCCATTGAGTCTATGTCAATAATAAGTTGGCTTGGAAACTGGATACTTAATGCAACTGTATAGACCAACATCATGACCAGATAGATTCTCCAATCGGAAGTGAAATACAGTCCAATAAATGCAGGAAGACTCAGCAAGAAGCTGCTGTAATATATTTTTCTAATATCCGTGCTTCTGTCAATGAATAACCCACTTGGTACTGCTAATAATAGACTCAGTAAGCTCTGGATGCCATTTACATAGCCAATTTGAACAGCGGACGCGCCAAGCCTGCTCAGAAAAATACTATCATATCCTCCCATACCCTGTTCTAGAGGGCGTCTTCCACTGAACATGGTTACGCTGTCGCGTAAAATCATAACCCGATAATTAGTCTTCTGAGATTGCCAAAACTTCTCCATGTCAGAGCGTAAGCCCACAGGTTATCCCGCTAGATGATACGTTCTGAGATAAGAATAGATCGAAAAAAGGAGAATCATTAGATATCCAATTTTGTCAACAAGTTATTGGAACAGGTTAGCAAAAATAACCACTAGTTACGTTGCCAAAGCTCTAGGTGTATACCATCTGGGTCTTTGAAGGCGACTCGTTTCCAGTTTTCAGACGGTTGCATACAGCCAGATAATTTTGGGTTATCTGGGGTTGGGTCAGCATACTCGACAACTCCATCCAATAATTTCACCAAAGCTTCTCCTTTGAATGTCATTATTTCACTGGTCTCGATTCCTAGTTTATGGAGTCTTTTCACTTCTTTCTCGATGTTATCTGTATAGAATGCTAGATGGAATGGATACGACTGTTCAGGGTCTAAGCCGGGCATTATTTCCAAGATTGCGTCCCCAAGATACATCATGGCGTGTGGTCGATTGGTTTTCCTGAGTATCTTGAACCCGATTTTCTCGTAGAATTTAATTGAGCGTTCAAGATCACTTACAAGAATCCCGGGATGCTCTAAACCTATCATGTAGGGTCCAATATACTAGGTTGTATAATAAACAGATGAACTTGGTGGACGAGGGGGGATTTGAACCCCCGACCTCCTGGTTGCAAACCAGGCATTCATACCCCTGAACTACTCGCCCGTACTCCCCAATGAACCTCACTCTAGGTTAAAAAAGTTTCACTCAATAAAATACTTCATAAACCATCAACTATCAATAGCCCTTATGCCTTGCAGAGCCGTGGTATTTGACCTCGACGGGACACTAGTAGAGAGCCATATCAACTACGAGAAGATGGGTGAACAGATCAAGGTACTACTTGCTGAGATGGGAATGACTGAACACATTGAGGACAGACGTAAAGCATACCAAGTCATCAGAGGCGGAGCCGAAACCCTCCTTGAATATGGGCTACCAAAAGAAAACCTCGAAGCCACACTCATAGAACTTGATAAAGTAATGAACAACATCGAGTTAGAAGCATTACCTACCATGCTCTTGAAGCCAAACGCACATGAAACCCTAACAGAACTACAGAAAGAAGGCTACAGAATGGGAATTGCAACAAGAAGCCACGGAGAATACGCAGTAAAGGTACTTAAGAAATTCAATATAGCACAATATTTCCACGGTGTTATTGGCCGAGACGAGACCCCATACCCAAAACCAGACCCCAGACACCTTCTATCAACAATAGAACTAATCAAAGCCAAACCCGAAGAAACCCTGTACATAGGAGATACCACTACAGATCTAACCACCTCGCTCGCCGCAAAAGTTGATTTCATTGGTTATTGGCGTGATAACGAATGGGCGAAGAGGTTGATGGATGGTGGCTGTAAAAAGATAATAAAAGACCTTTATGATCTTGTGGAGTTAGCCCGTAACTAGCTTGTTCAGTGCATCTGGGAATTCGTTAATCTCCTTAATCACGGCAGAGCAGTTATCATAGTATTCGTGCTGGTTATCATAAACATCAACAAGCACAGTATTCATTCCTGCAAGATTTCCGCCGACAACATCAGCGCCATAAGTATCCCCAACCATAATACAAGACTCAGGTTTGGATTCTGTCTCACGCATAGCGGTTTCAAAAAGAATGTTTGCTGGTTTCATGAAACCCAACTCATGGCTCACCACCAAAGAGTCAAAGATTTCATCATAACCTAATTTTGCGAAAACTTTCCTACATGTAGGGCCATCCATATAGTTAGTGATTACACCAAGCTTGTATTCTCTGCCAAGTCTCTCAAGCATCTCTGGCACACCGGGGAAAAACTCGGTTTCGGTAATCCATCGACTAAGATAATGATTCCAAGCACCAGCACTATGCTTAACGGGGTCATCAACAGCTAATTTTCTATAAGCATCCTCGATGATCTGCCCGTAATCTGGTTCCCGGTGCCCTGCCTCCTCACATGTCTTGAAGTGAGCCCTAGCAATGGGTCTATAGACCTCTGTGAAGATATCATAGTCTACTTTGAACCCTTGATCCACCAAATAACCATGAAGCACCCTTGTGCTGCTTCCTCTGCTCATGAGATATGGTGCTTGCACGATGGTGTTCCAGTTATCAAAATAGATAGTGTCTATCATCTATCTCGCCTGTCGAGAAGCTACACGTGGTCCTATGAGCATCCATATCCAGTCAACGAACTCGCGGAGATTCTTTGTTTGAACATAGACATCACCCGGTCCCTCAATATAGGTAACCAAACCTTCACCGCTGAATAGGGTGTCCTTCCATGTACCAAACTTTCTTACCTCATACTCACAGGTATCGCTGAACGCGGCTAGGTGATAGTTGTCCACTACTAGTTGTTCCCCTGGTGCAAGTGTATGTTTGTCCAGTGCACCGAAGCTGTTGATGAATAGGTCTCCCATGCCGGTTGTTTTGATCATGAACAATCCTTGACCGAAGAGTCCTCTTGTGAATCCCTCCCAGCGTACATCTAGTTCGATGTTCTGGGTTGATGCAAGATAAGCTGATTTCTGAATGATATAACCATGATCGGGTGAAATATCCAGCTTGATGATGTCACCAATAGGAGCTGCAACCAATGCAACCTTTCCAGATCCACCCATAGCAGCGAAATCTGTCACAAAAAGGCTCTGCCCACCTAGGAGACTTGTTTTGAGGCTCCCTAGTAGGCTTTTTTCTCGTGTTCTTGTCCTGATGTCTATGTTTGGGCTCATATATGTGAGGGAACCTGATTCCCCTGTGATTTGTTCGTCTTTTTCTAGTTCAACTTCAAGCATGCTATAACTTGGCTGATATTTAATCTCGTACTTCAAATATAATTCACTACTCAGAAATCTACATTTTCAATAATAAACCCAGTGAATCAAGGTTATATACTCTGACTCTTTCTAGACGCAATCATGTAGGCGTCAATGGCTGAGATAAACGCCATCAATACACCAAACCCCATAACTTGTTCTTGTGAATAACTCATAGAGAGAACTCCACCAAGAATCAAGGTTCCAATGAAAAAAACAGCCGCCCTTTTTCGTTTACCGAGATAAAGCTGACCAAGTCCAGTAATAAGAAAACTTAGAATAACTGCTGTCCATGGACTTTTTCCCTTGTCCTCTTTGATAGGCTCCATACCAGAGATAATACCTTGTTTTGCGTTACACGCTGGACAGTATCTATCCATGAAGGGTATCATGGCGCCGCATTGGTGACAGTATTTGGTCTTCTCCTCTGTCATTACAGGAAATCGTCTTCCTTCTTAGTTAAGTAATAATACAGCTCGACGAGCAGCCTGTAAGCAAAGTACACGCTGGGGATAATTCCGATAATATATGCGATTAATTCAAGGGATATTGTCTGCTCGCTCAATGTTTATTCGCAGAACTTGAATGTAAGGCTCCTTAAAGGGATTATGATAACCCTAGAAAGAATAGGTTTGATAGTTGTTACTACAAGGTGGACCCGCAGTACATTTGAACAACCTTTTCTCGGGAACCATGAACAAAGAGGAAACCGTCTCCTCCCAGTGATCCCTGTTTTTCTCAGGGTTAGGATGATGACAGATACTCAGTGGATGATCAAAATGGTCTGTGAGTATTTCCTTTATGCTCTCAAAGCTGTGGGCATCTGTTGAGGCTAGTTTCTCGTTTGCGATGATGTAACGGTGTATGCTGTTTGCCTCCGATAGCACAAAGTTATCCTTGATGCTTTGCGCTCTTTCACCCACGAAGTGGTTCGTATGCGCCAAAACCCCATCACCGGGATAAATGAATGAGACATCACCGGGGTGCGCCTCCAAGCCAACAACCACGCCCTCCCCTGCAAGCATTATAT
>CALGBN010000083.1 GCA_937877765.1 Candidatus Bathyarchaeota archaeon
ATGATACGGCGACCACCGAGATCTACACCGTCTAATTCGTCGGCAGCGTCAGATGTGTATAAGAGACAGATCTTAGACTTGTCTTTTCTATCCTTCCAGAGACTCAACCAATCCACAATACTCAAAGAATCAAACCCAACCCTGACACTACTTAACCCTAATCAAAAAACAGCTCTTATACTCCTTTATCTCGCCAAGCAACTCCATCCTCTTAAAAACACCCATAAAGTACCCACTCAAAAAACGCCACCAACGCTCTCCATGATTATGGGTAACATAAACATACTCCACATCATCAATATCCTTCAACTCACACGTAAACCAGTTAGCATAAACATCCAAAGTCCTAAGATAAGCCAACAAACTCTCACGACCAGGCCTCAACCCGGCGCGAAACACCCGTGCAACAGGATTTTCCTCACCCATGGCAAACCCACACCGGTAAAGCTCATCTTCATCTATACAATCCAATAACGCCTTCAACGTGTTATTACCCATATTGATAAAATTCCGGTCATGATTATACCTTAGAAACTCAAGATACTGGTTAATAATCCCCTGAAGCAGCCCAGTGAAAGAAGTATTCTTTTTCTCCGCCTCAAGCACAAGCTCATCCACGACCCCAGAGTCAAGCCGAAGAGACTTGCTAACCATCTTACCGCTAAGTTCAACGATATCCATACACAGACACACACCACAACAGCATAATATCATTTACCAAAAACTAGAATTACACTAACATCCCCGTGAAGGCACATTATTACAAGGCAGAGGATGCAGCTCTCACCTTACCCTGTAACTATATTTACATCTACGCGGAGACAGCCCTGATTATTATAGCTGTATCTCGAAATCCATACACTCAACAAGCTCTTTGTACCTGTTACGAATAGTGACCTCGGTAACCTGAGCCACTCTCGAAATATTCTCCTGCGTCCGCAGCTCCTCCGTAAACCTAGTGCTAATATACACACAAGCAGCCGCCATCCCACTAGGACCACGCCCACCTGTAAGCTTCATCTCTGAAGCCTCATCCAATATCCTACCCGCGAGTCTCTCAGTCTCCCCGTTTAAACGTAGTTTATTCACAATCTTTCCAATATAATCCCGTGGATTAACCTGCGGCACCTGGGGCTGTAAAGCTCGTAACAAGAAACGATAGTTACGCGCCGCCTCCTTCTTAGAGATACCCACAGAACTCGCCACATCCTCAAGGGTCCTAATAACACCACACTGTCTACAAGACAAATAGATACAGGCAACAGCAACACTCTGAATGGTACGCCCCCTCACCAAACCAGCATTCAACGCTTTCCTGTAATTCATACTACTAGTCTCCACAACATTCTTTGGTAGATTCAAACTGGAGCCAATCTTAGTCATCTCACCCAACGCGTAACTAAGATTACGATTAATACTATCCGCGACCTTACTTCTCTGCTGCCACTTACGCAGCCTATAAATCTTTGACATCATCTTCGCGTCAAGCCTACGTCCAGCGGCGTCACGGTTCTGCCAACCAATATTGGTGCTGAGTCCCCCATCATGAATCAGTAGACTCCTAGGAGCGCCAACCCTTGGAAGGCTTTCCTGCTGGGCAAGATTAAACGCACGCCACTCTGGACCCTTATCCAACAAAGTAGAAGAGACAACTACTCCACATGACTGACAGACAAGCTCTCCCGATTCATTATCTCGTAAAAGCCGGACACTACCACATTCGGCACATACACCTGTATGCGTAAGTTTTGCTATAGACTCCACAGACTAGAATAATGTTCGTAGCATATTAAGCCATAAGTAAATATGATTCCTACAATCTACGTAATATTAATATTACAACAAAGTAATACATTTAATATGGTAGAGGTTGTCTCTAGCCGAGTCGATGAGGATACCCGCAAAAAAATGAAGCGCCTAAGGCATGTAAACTGGAGCGAAGTAATGCGACAAGCAATTATAAAAAAAATTGAAGAAGAGACACGCCGAGAAATCGATCCATTGGCAGTAAAAGAAGCAGTCAGACTAATGGATCAAGTCCGGCGTCCACAGGAAGACTATGATGGTGTAGAGGAAATACGGAAATGGCGAGACAAGAGAAAATAGTTGTTGACGCATCAGTCGCAATCAAATGGTACGCCGAGGAAACATGGACCCAAGAAGCAAGAAACATGATTGACGATTATCAAAACGGACACATAGATATAGCCTCTGTTGCCTTGATGCCATTTGAGGTCTTAAACGCGCTAAGATATGCACCTAATACGGGGGTCATTGATCTACAAACCATAGCAGAGTCACTCGAAAAACTAAGCCTCGATCTAAGGCTCCTTGAAGGAGACCTATCAGAAAAAACTGTAGAAAACGCACTACGATACGGAATCACTGTTTACGATTCCTCTTATCTATCCCTAGGCGAACTCGAAGAAATCCCTGTTTTTACAGCTGATGAGAGATTACTTAAAAACGCAAAAAACACGTGCCTAAGACCAATATCCAGCTACATATCCCAATAATAATGATCTACAATATTCTTATTCGCTAACATGTGCCAAAAATACGACTAATGTTCATACAATGTGAACAAATCGTTTACGTTTTCTGAACACTGTGTTCCAGTTTCATAAAAAACATCCCTCCGCCCATCGCAGAAGCCCCAGGACAACCTCCACGGATTAACAAAAATACAAGACAAATCCACCTCCATCAACATACAATACAAATCAAGCGGAATACCCGGATACCAACTCCCTAATTCTCCTAATCCAATATCAACACAAGAAAACCCAAAAATCACACAAAAAATAAACAACACAAAAGATGATACAACAAAGTAGTATAGATAAGTGAAACTGGATAAACATGGGAAAAAAGAGGTAAAAACAGGTACAAACAAGTACATTAATAAAACAGCATAACATAACAGTTATTAAATACTAAACAATAAATAAGATACATAAAATGCGGTGAAAAAAGAGGAAACAAAACAAATAAAAACCAGAAATTTTTCCCTAAAGTGTCCACCAGTAGACACCAATAAAACCAAGCAAACCTCACAATATCCCATGAACATTACCGTCGTCGGCATGGGCTACGTCGGCATCCCAGTAGCGGCACTACTCGCAGACCAACCCAACAACCAAGTAACAGGCATACAAAGAAACAGCAAAAGAAGCGGCTGGAAAATAACACAACTAAACCAAGGAAAAAACCCCATAGGCGGAAACGAACCCGGGTTAGACCAACTAATAAAAAGAGTAGTAGAAAAAGGCACATTCAAAGTAACACCCGACAAAACCAGCTACAAAACAGCCGACACCATACTCATCACAGTACAAACACCAGTAGACCAAAATCACACTCCACGCTACGAAAGCCTAACCGAAGTACTCCACGACATAGGACAAAATCTACAACCCGGCACCCTAGTAAACCTAGAATCAACAGTAGCACCCGGAACCACTAACTACCTAGCAAAACCAATCCTAGAACAAGAATCAGGACTCAAAACCGGCAAAGACTTCCACCTCTGCTTCAGCTACGAAAGAGTCATGGTAGGCAGACTAATCCACAACCTAACAAAACTCGACAGAATAGTAGGCGGAGTAACACCCCAATGCACACAACGAGGTATCGAACTCTACAAACAAATAGTACAAGCAAACCTCCACCCCACAGACGCACTAACAGCAGAAATAGCCAAAGTAACCGAAAACACATACCGAGACGTAAACATAGCATTCGCAAACGAAATAGCACTAATCTGCGAAAGCCTAGGAGCAGACGTACACGAAGTAAAACGATTCGTAAACAGCCTACCCAACATACCAGGCAACCCAGACGCAAACCCCTACCGAAACATGCACACACCAGGAGCAGGAGTAGGAGGACACTGCCTACCCAAAGACCCATGGCTCCTCAAATACGGACTAGACACCTACGGAAAAATCCCCCTAGACCCCAAGATCATAGTCGCAAGCCGCGAACTCAACGACTACATGCCAACACACATGAAAACACTACTATATGATGCACTCGCGGAACGAAAACTAGACCCATCACAAACAGACGCAGCTATACTAGGATTCGCCTTCCTAGAAAACAGCGACGACGAAAGAAACACACCAACAATGCCACTATACCACCAACTACAAGACCAACTAGCATCCATCACCATACACGACCCACACATCAAACAATACGAAAACTATCCAATCACAAACAACCTAACAGAAGCAATCAGAGACAAAGACGCAGTAATCCTAGTAACCAAACATCGTGAATACTATGACATCACACTAGAACAACTATTACAAACACTACGCACACCAATAATAATAGATGGTAGAAACGTCTGGGACAGGCACCAAGCCTTAGAAAAGGGATTCACCTTCAGAGGAGTAGGACTACCAAGGAAAAACAATCCTAAAAAAAAGTTAGACTCTACACTTTAAAATCCAATATTATAGCTTTTTAATTCTATCCAAGAATCCTTCAGCTGCATCAATAGCATCTTTAGCCTCAACTTCAGATGCATAAAGATTAAGATCATATTGATTTCTATGTCTCTGCTCTCTATAATGATCCAACAGATTTACTCACTCCTCCTCAAGAACGCCTTTAGTTACGTAAGACTCCAGATATCTTGCTATACAATAATGACTTTTTTCACGATACCCATCGCGATACAAAATAGACCTTGCAGAATGAAACAATGTTAGATATGAACACATCATTGATGAGTTAAACGCCTTAGCGTCAAAGGTAACCTTTGCTTCCTTTAACCATTTTTCAGCCGCAACAATACTGTTCTTTGCCCTAACGGCTGATATTGGTATTTTTCTTATCAATCCCTCTCGAATACAATCTTTTAAACTAAATGGAGACAAGGGCTTCACCATATAATGTAACTGATCCAAATATCAAGCTATAATAGAAGACTGGATCATTTATTCTCAAGGCATCTACTTTTTCATATGTGAGATATAATGGCTTAATGTTACCATGTTTTCCTAGTTTTTTTGATAACTGTGATAAAACTTCAGGTTTTACTTGCTCATGTAGTATCCAAATATCAATATCGGAATCATCGGTGTTAGTTCCCTTGACTAGACTCCCATAAACCCCTGCCGATTTAATATACGAAAATTTTTGGAAAACCTCTGTATCAA
>CALGBN010000084.1 GCA_937877765.1 Candidatus Bathyarchaeota archaeon
TACGGCGACCACCGAGATCTACACCGTCTAATTCGTCGGCAGCGTCAGATGTGTATAAGAGACAGACATGGAGCAATACGTGAACACTTTTTACGAAAGCTCTATATCTTATCCGATTTCAGAGCTGCGAAACAAGAGAAATCCATGAAGAACCTTGTTGACTTTCATACTAGAAACAAGGTTCAACTGAAAGCTTACAACCAGAAACAGATGAGAATCCTTGGTAGAATCGTGGCAAATCACGAACACTATGAAACAGAAAAACTATATGACCTCTATGAGCCAGTTCTGTACGAGGCGCTGAAACGAGCCCCAAGATACACTAGCTATATCAATGTTTTAATGAACTCCCTTGGATACTTCTCAAGAGACCTGACTTCTGGGGAAAAACAGTTCTTCTTAAAGCAGCTTGAGCTATACAAAGAGGGGCGGATTCCATTGGTTGTTCCTGTGGATATTATGCTGTCATGGATCATAAGGACAGGGGAAAAGTATCTTGGTGATCAAACCTTTTTCAAGCCTTACCCGGAAGAGTTAATGAATGTTGAGGCGATAGTGGAAGCGGGGGGAGAAAGGGATTACTGGAAAAACCTCGAATAAAATCCTCAAAAAGAGGATAAACGATGGGCTTCGAGGTATCACTGATGCTATAATCGAATATGGTTATGCTCCAGTTGATGTCTCTGTTCAAGAGTTTTATGATTACATGACTGGGGAGATTTTCTCTGAAGATACGAATACGATTGATGATGTGTTGGCTAGCCAGAACCTAATGATTCATGAGGTTATTGAAATTAGTGAACTCAAGAAAAAAGGAAAGAAGATAGACAAACGCGTTATAGTTGATTCTTCGAGAGAGTTAATCTACAATGTACACTTCACAGCAATGGACCATGAACTAGATTTCTTGAGACGTCAAGGTAATACTGATGCATATGCAAAAAGACTCCACGCCCACTACAAAGTACTCACAACAGACCCAAACCTACCGGAATCAATGAAGCCAAGAGCCCAAGAAATCTGGGAAAAACACCGTTAACCCATCCGATAAGAGTACAAGTACCCTAGATGATCAAAAAGGTACAAATGGTCCCCAACCGCTACAGGCACACCGGTGAACCCTGAAAGTAGTTCAAGCTTTTGCTTCACTTCACCGGTCATAGCGTCCAACAGATAGACGCCCTTATCCTTTGAGCCGATAATCACCGTGTTTGTTGATTGAACAAGTGTTGGAGAAGCCGTAATCATATCTCCCGTCTTGTATCGCCATACATCATCCCCGGTAGTACTGTTCACTGCGTAGATCAATCCTCCGTGGTTCCCGAAATAGATCAATCCATTATCTGGGTTAATAGTGGGTGATGACATGCTGCTTGCTCCACTTGTGAACACCCAAAGAGGCTCACCTGTGCTAATGTTAACTGCATGGAGTTTCCTATCCCATGATGTGATATACACTACTCCATCGAGTATGGCTGGCGTTGATTTTATCGCTGAACCCGTATGATAGCTCCAACGCATCGAGCCATTCAACCAGTAAGAATACAGATCCCCATCATTCTCACCGATAAACACACACCTAGAAACAGGGTCAACACTGGGCGTACTATGGGGATGATCGCCAAGCGGGTCAGTTCTAAAGACCTCGCGACCAGTATCCGCGTCCACACCCACAATGTAGCCATCAGGTTTGTCCATCTCTACCCCAATATAGACCACATCATTGTACAGCGTAGGACTGGAACCGATATAGCTGCCAAGCCTGTTTTCCCAAACCTTTATCCCCGAATCAATATCAACGGCGTAAATCCAGCCATCATAAGCACCGATATACACCAATCCACGACTCGGGTCAACACACGGAGAACCATGAATCCCATTCCGACTCCTGCGTGTATAGAAACTCCACTCTATTTCCCCTGATTCACGGTCAACAGCCACCAAGGCACCAGTATCCAAGCCAACAAAAACCGTGTCCCGGTAAACCACTGGAGAGCTCTTTGAGGCAGCATACTCTCCATGGTTCAGGCGCTCTGTTCTCCACTCAAGCACAAGTCCTGAGCCTACCACGCAGTCTTCCGGCGCTAATCCTAGGTGGGTTATATTCAATCGGTACATGTTCCAGTTCTGACTGGGTTCTATCATGGCGTCATTGTAGATGACAACCATGGGCTCAGGGGTGTAAACCATTGAGACGCCGATAACAGCAACTAGTATGAATACTGTTGCTCCGTAGATTATTGTCCAAGGTCCGGGTTTCATTGCAGATACTCGAATAATCCACCATATAACACCTGCCAAACTAAACTACATCCGATGTCAATAAATTATAAACAAACAAACCCTAACATATCCTAGATTGACCGAGGAAAACCCACGCCATTTCAACACAATAAGCCAATGGCACAACTGGCTTGACGCTAATCACCTGACAGCGAACTTGCTCTGGGTTATTATACAGAAAAAAGGATCAAAGAAACAGGGTATCAGATACGAGGAAGCTGTACTTGAGGCAGTTTCCTATGGTTGGATTGATGGGCAGATGAAACGCATTGACGATGACGAGTTCATGCAGCGATTCACCCCTAGACGCTCCGGGAGCATATGGAGCAAAAGCAACAAGAAACGCGTAGAACGGCTCATCAAGGAAGGGCGAATGACTCCTGCTGGGTTGAAGAAGGTGGAGGAAGCCAAACAAAACGGTGAATGGGAAAAAGCTTACTCCAGCAGGGAGCCAGTGGATATACCTGAAGACCTCAAAAATGCTCTTAGAGCGGTCCCAGAGGCCTTGAAAAACTTTACAGCGTTTCCACCGTCGGCGCGGTTCATGTATATTCACTGGATAAATGAGGCAAAACGAGAAGATACTCGAGTGAGACGGATTCACACTGTTGTAGTGCGGTCAATGCAAAACAAGAAACCGGGCATTGATCTCAGGGTTATTAATCCCTGATGACTTCGAGAAAACTCTGCAACGCTCTTAGCAGTGGCTCTGATGGTCTGGTGAGGAACTCATGGGGAGCATCACGTAGAACAACGTGGTAAGCTTCTGGTAGTATCTCTATTGCGTTTTCGACTTCTTGGTCGCTGAGCATGCCGTGTTCTGCTTGAAGTATTAGCACTGGGCATTTGATGTGCTTTATGTG
>CALGBN010000085.1 GCA_937877765.1 Candidatus Bathyarchaeota archaeon
CCACCGAAAAAACCCGGAAGCGGCTGGTTTCAATAAAACCAGCCCCAGAACAGCCCAGATCGCCTTATGATAAACGTAAAAAAGTGTATGAGTAACGGGGTTTTAACGACAAAAAGTGTGTCAAATGAAGATTAGAGGAGGATGCTTTCCCAGCGATATGTGCTGCACCCACAGCTATCATCATCAGGATTCATCGCCTTTAACGCATGAAGAATAGCCTCAGCGGTAGGGCGACTCCAGCGTTTCTGGAAATCCCTGAACGCTGTGTTACCCTCCCAACGGGGATCAATCAAACCCTCACCATAATTGCTTACGAGTTCAATCGCCGCGTAACATGCACCTATCTCACGGGCGAAAAACACCTCGGGCACAAAGTTCATAGTAACAATGTCGATGCCTAGGTTCTGGTATCTGAGCTTTATCTCCGCTGGACTCTCAAGCCTCGGACCTTCTGCTACACCCACTATTCCACGTTTGAATACCCTCGGGAATCCTGCTTCCTCACAAGCCTCTACAAGACTATCTGAAAGAGTTGGACAGGTAGGCTGATGGAGCCTGTAACTGTACCTTGGTACATCCTCGCCCTTATCTTGTAGGCTTACCATAAGCATCTGTGGACGTTTGGTAGTAAAATCCACAAAGTCATCGGGAATAACCGCGTCAGCAGGATCAAGAAGCCTGTTAGAGGAGCCACAGAGGGCTGTTCCAATTATCTTCTTGACACCAGCCTTCCAAAGTACATAGAATACTCGTTCTCCGCTACTATCAGGCTCAGTGTTTCTGATCTGACGGTTTATTCCGTGGAAATCCACATAGAGGAACTCTTTACCGTCAACCTTGGCATGTGTGAAGGGCGCTGTGGGTCCAAAAGGAGTCTCAAAGACCATATTATCCTCGATTACCTCTACGCCTTCATACGCGCGGGGGAAGTTAGCGCCAATAGTGGTGCTACCGCCTAAAACCGCAATTTTTACTTCTGGAATATTACTCATACCCGGTATAACCATGGTTTCCATTAAAAGAGCTTCTAAAAGCCCTTGTTTTTTACCAGAAAAACCTAATATGTATCAAAAATACTCAATTATATACCAGACGGTACCTGTAATTATATAGGCTCTATAGTAAATATGGGCGATAGATTTAAATACATCCTTGTTGGTGTATCGACACTCTTCACGTGAAGCCGTATTCCAAAAAGAATAGCAGGATTCCCGTGACTCACAAAGGTGAAAAAATTTGCAGAGATCAAAAAATGAGAATAGCCCAGATGTCTGTCCTGAATGTGGAAGCAGGCATATTGTAATAGATAGCAGGTCTGGGGAACGAATTTGTGGAGCATGCGGTCTCGTAATGGCCGACAGCATGATTAATGAAGGACCAGAATGGCGAGCCTTCAGTCAAGATGAACGTGAGTCACGCAGCCGCGTCGGAATGCCACTAAGCTTCAGCGTACACGACAAAGGCTTGAGCACAATGATTGGACAGGTCGGAAAAGACGCCTTCGGCAGATCAATCCCAACCAAGACCATGTTCCAGATGCTCAGACTCAAGAAATGGCACATCAGGTCAAGCTACCAGAGCAGCATCGACAGAAACCTAAGCCACGCAATGACAGAACTAAGCAGGCTTAGCGACAAACTACACATCCCGAAACCAGTTAAGGAACGCGCAGCCGTCATCTACAGGAAAGCACTAGAGAAAGGCTTGGTCCGTGGAAGAAGCATCAGCGCTATCGCAGCAGCAAGCCTCTACGCAGCATGCAGGGTCACAGGAACACCAAGAACCCTACGTGAACTCAGCGACCACAGCACCATCGACAAGAAAGACCTAGCAAGATGCTACAGGCTACTCCTCAGGGAGCTAAACATGAGCATGCCTATACCTAAAGCTCAGTACCGTGTACCAAAGATCGCGGCAAAAGTTGACATCAGCGAAAACACACAGCAGGCAGCAGTAAACATACTACGCAGAGCAGAAGACCTGAAAACCACTGCAGGCAAAGACCCAATGGGCTTGGCCGCAGCAGCGTTATACATTGCATGCGTCATGAATGACGAGAAGCGGACCCAGAAGATGATCGCGGACGCAGCGGGCGTCACAGAAGTCACCATCAGGAACCGCTACAAGGGGCTCAAGGAAGCCCTTCACTTGGAAATCTAGGTTTCCACTACACTTTTTATCCTCATTAGTACTTTTTCTAGTCATCCAGTGATAAAATTGTCAGAACCAGTGGATTATTTAACAGAGGAAAATTATAGACCAGCTTGGCTTGTAGATGGATTAACAGAAGCCACACTAGAAGCGGTCCAGTCTAAGAAACCAGAACTAATTGAATTGGGCAAGAAACTCGCAAAGGCAGAGCGCTACTATATGATTGGTAGTGGTGGAAGCTACAGCGTACAGCTACCACTCGTATATATCGCGGAAAAGTATACCAAGGCACCAGTCTACGCCTTCAGCGGCTGGGAGTTCCTAGAGCGACGCCCAGATGCTATTGACGAGAAAGCAGTGGTCATTCTAATCAGTCAGAGTGGTAAGACCAAGGAGATAGTTGAGGCTCTTGAATGGTGCAACGAGAAAGGAGCAACTACCTTCGGCTTGACACAGAAGACTGATTCAGTCATCAATGAGAAAGCGGATATTGGCTACGGTTGGGAGGCAAGGGGAGTCACTTTCGGTAAACTCGTGAGCATGTATTATCTGTATGGCTCGATCTTCAAGGAGAAAGGCTATGAGATCGGGGAGAAAATGATCAAGATCGCTGACGGCTTACCTGAAAAAATACCCAAGATGATACCAGAGGCAAAGAAGGCAGCCAAGAGTCTAGGCTTAGAGCTAAAGGACTATGACAAGATTTTCGTCCTCGGAGGAGGAATCAACTGGGGTCTAACATACCAGTTTGCACTCTGCACACTAATGGAGATGTGCTGGGTACACGGAATCTCAGTAAACTACAGCGAGTTCAGACACGGAGCACTAGAACTATTCACACAAGGCACAGCAGCAATATTCCTAAGAGGAAAAAACGAGCAGCGCAAAATAGAGGATAGCATACTAGAGTTCAGCAAAGAAAACGGCGTCAAGACCATCGTCTACGACTCACAAGGAATGGACGTTGATAACCTTGAGACTCCTTTCACTCTATTCATTGAAGTAGAGTGGCTGAGCTACTACCTGAGCCTAGCACGAAACAGGCGCATGGGCGCTTGGAGATTCTACGATAAGGTAAAATTCTAGGGCTCTCCGCCCCATCCACCGAGTCTTTTACATATCTCGGTAGCAGCCAGATGCCCAGCCTTTATTGAGT
>CALGBN010000086.1 GCA_937877765.1 Candidatus Bathyarchaeota archaeon
AAATAACAGTCTCCGTCATCCTATGAACAAGGTCCTGCGTAGATGGGTCCCAGTTTATCACTAATACACCAGGCGAAGACAACTCATCAAGAAGTCTATTCTCCTCTACTTGTAGCGCCTTCGCAGCCATTTTCCTGTACAAGGTATCAGATGCAAGAGCGTAACCCGAGACATTGATCACAATGATGTTAGTCCTAGGCTCCCTTTTCCTCGTATATTTTGTCATCTCCATAATCGCCCTTGTAAGCTCTACGCCTCCCTGCTCGTTTAGGTTCGTAATGATGATGAAGAGAGGGTTAGTTCCCTGCAGATGTTTTCTGGACTGCTGAATAATCTCAAAAAGCCCTACTCCCTCAGTATCAGGCTGAACACCCAGAAGCCTTCTCCTGATCTTATGAAGCTGCATCTCACCGGACTCCGGATAGAAAACATCCAAGTGTCTGGCTATCTTTTCCTCGTTCCCCGCTTTCGACTTCATCCACAGTAATGAGGTAGATTCAGTTCTCAGTGTCTGATACTCAGCATATCCCACCCGGCAGTTCCTCTCAATATAATACTCGGATAAACTTGCAGCAGCCTGTATAGCGTACTCAAAGCTATTGGCGATGCTATTCCCAAGCCTCAGACGCATAGACTTATCGAGAAATATCCATGTTACTCGTTTTCCCTCTCGCTCATACTCATTAATAGCAGGTTTCTTCCAAGGGCTCGTTCCGAGCCTAGCCGTAGCCTTCCAGTTAATGCTCTTGTATGGATCCCCATAGTTATATTGGCGAATCTCACGGAAATCAAGGGTAGGTGTCCCAAGTTTAATCCTTGACTCCGATGGCATAGGAAACAGGGTATATTGTTGTCTTCGTCTGACCCGTTTAACGATGGATGGTTTGAGGTTAACCGCTATCTCCTGCGTGTTATTTATGGATCTCTTGTATGGTGGGTGGAGGTCAAGCGGGTGTTGCCCTTGGAATCTTATATCGCCAACCTTGTAGATTCCCCTCCTTGAGCACTCGTACTCGTAGTAGTAATGTCTCTTTATCGGCTCCTGTCCCTTCCAGTAGATGTTTATGTTGTTTCCATCTATCAGCCTGAACTCGGATGGTATTTCCTCATAGATGATTACAGGTCCAATTCCCTTAGAGACCGTAAGGCTCCTATTTACTCTCACTGTGTCGTCTATGTACAGTTCTTCCTGTTCATCGGATGAGCTTATCTCAAATATATTTGGAGTTTGTAATAGAAACCCGATAGATGCAAAGATGAACGGGATAAACCCGATGTAGATAAGCATCATATTACCCATGACTAATCCTAGAAGAATCCAGCCAATTGTGCTCGCTAGTATCCTCTGAGAGAGTCGGGTTATCATCATTCTTACCTGCGTGTGACTCGTTTTGGAGCCTCTACCTTTTCCAGAATCTCCCGTATTATGTACTCGGGGGTTATCTTCTTGTCAAAGACATACTCCATCTTCAGAATCATCCTGTGAGATAGCGCCTCTACTGCGTAGGCTTTGATGTCATCGGGTATCACATAGTCTCTTCCACATATGGCTGCATGAGCCTTGCTTATCTTGAAGAGGCTTATTCCACCCCTGGGGCTGGAACCAACCTCTGTATACTTGTTCTCCCGTGTAGTGTTGACTATCTCAGCGATATAGGTGAATATCTGGTCATCAACAAAGATATCCTCTTCAACAATTCTCTGCATCTCCCTAAAGCTGTCTACATTCGTGACACTTGGAACCAGCTCCGTCGGGTCATCCTGTCTCCAGATTGATCTTCGTTTTATTATGGTGGCTTCCCGCTCTATTGAGCCGACGTAGCCGGTGTATAGTTTTAGCATGAATCTGTCTATCTGAGCCTCGGGAAGCGGATATGTTCCCTCCAACTCTATGGGGTTCTGAGTTGCTAAGACAAAGAAGGGAGTATCAAGACGATGGGTCTCACCCTCAATCGTTACTTGTCTCTCTTCCATGCATTCCAACAAGGCGGATTGTACCTTTGGTGGGCTTCTGTTGATCTCGTCTGCCAGTAATATGTTCGTGAAAACTGGGCCTTTTTCCAGGCGGAACGATGAGTCTTCCATGACCCAGACTCTTGTCCCAACTATGTCGCTTGGCATTAGGTCTGGTGTGAACTGTATTCTTCGATAGTTGCAGCCCATGGTCTTTGCGAACACCTTTACTAGGAGTGTTTTTCCAAGTCCGGGGTAGTCCTCGAATAATATGTGTCCGTTGGCTAACGATGAGGCGAGTACTTTGGTAAGCATGGTTCTGTCGCCTACGAAGTATTTCTCTACTGTGTCTAGTATCGACTTGGTGTTTTCCCTTAATGTTTCTAGGTTCAATTTATTGCTACCTCTGTTTCTTCACTTGTTTGATCTTCAACGAGGATGGTTCTTTCATCTATCCCGTTAAAAACTTCCTTGATCAAAATCTCCCTCAGAGTTTGATTCATTTTTTCATATTGCTTGATTTGCCACTTGAACAATATGGGACCCAAGGAGGGTTCATTGTATTCGATTAGACTCCGCAGAATACGATGTATCTTCTCTGCATCGTATCCGCTTTTAGTTAGGAGACTAGCTAGCTGTGTTACAAGTCTGCTCTTCTCACCGTTCTCCACGAATCCCTTTATCAATCGGGTTAATTCTTCATGTTTTTTATCACTGGTGTACTCAACTTGCTGAATGTGCTTATACCATTCCTCGACCTCAGCGTACTCCTCTACCATTGAAGCGACGTATCTGTTCATTGAACGATATCCTAGATAGAAGGATAACGTGATGATCAGCCACTCGATGGCTATGAGAAGTTGCCAGTTAACCCAGCCTGCCTCAATTATGATGGCTCTGCCGGATAGGAAATAGATGCCTAATAACCAGAAGATTACTAGCTTTGTGTAGAGTTTTTCTCCCAGTAACTTGCCAATATATCGCAGGTAAGGGTCTTGTGTCTTGCTCAGTATACTAAATGCTGATATTACTAATACTAATAGGCAAGAGTTTCTGAATGCAAGACCAATTGAGTCTAACATCTGACTGTTCAGTACCTCAACTGGAATAGGTAGAGGCTCCCCGGTGAGGCTTATCGACCTCAACTCCGTCAAGGTACTCCGGTAAACAGGGTGCACTGCTAACCCAATAGCGCCTAGTCTTATCCCCTGGTATATCGATGAATAATCCTTGTTCTCGTTCAAGTGTTTCTGGGCGAGGTATAGCAGTGATAATATTGTCGATATGATAAAGGGTAGCCTCATAGGGCTTCTGAGATAATATGGTACCTGAGACCAGTTGCTTGCTAACGCTAGGGGCAGTGTTATACTGGTTACTCGGAGGGTGTTCTGGATTGGTTTAGTTAATCTACCAACCGTAAGCAAAGTGGTCATATATGATGTGTAAATGAGTGTGACTAGGGATACTAGTGGGAGAAATAGTTGATTTAGCTTGAATCCGGGTAATATGCCAAAGAGTTGGTCTGGGGTCTCTATTGACTGGAAGTAGAGGAACCAGATGATAGCTGATAGTATCAGCAGATATGTTACGGTTATTCGCCGGTTATTAGTCTGCATTTGGGTCCGCCTCGATGTTTGTTCTGTTCTCCATGTATCTGTGATAATCATACATGGTGATGGGGTGGTGACTGTATGTTGCCTCTTCAAAGCAGAGTATCAGTTGCTCTAGGGCTTCCAGTATATGTGGCTCAAGTTTGTTGCTTGATGCTAAGAGTTCTCTGGCTGTTGCTGTATAGTTTAGCTCTTTAGCTCGTGTTACTTGTTCTTTGAAGTCTTGGTTGAATAGTTTGATGATTTCTTCCCTGTAATCAATTATATTTAATACGAGCAGTGTCTCGGCTGCTGCCTGAGAGTCCTTATAGTTGAACCGGATTCTAGTAACTCCTATCTCCGTGAAGGTATGCGTAATTATTGTCTCACAGTTTTCATCTAAAGTAATTTTGTCCCGATTCTGCAAGCCATCGACGTTAATATTGACTGGGGCTGTCTGCACTGGTCGGAGAGTTATTCTTATTTCCAGTGGCTGGTTTACACCCCAGACGAGACTGGTATATTGTATCTCGGGTATAGTGATGTCTATGCGTGCATTTTCCTCACGAATAACGAATACTCCGGTAATCTCCCTCGGCTTCTCAACTGTTGGCTCCTGTTTGTCCGGTTTATCCGCTAGTGTATCCGTCTTCTTAGGTAGACGCTTCTTGATTCTCTTATATCCGTGATATGCTGCGCCCGAGAACCCGCCTACAACAATTAACCCAACTAAGATAGCCTGATAGTTTATGATACTATTCAGTTGGACTACCACGGTTCTGGCGACAGGAATAATGTACTCTGAGCCCGGATGAGATAAGCTAAAACTGTAATCGTTC
>CALGBN010000087.1 GCA_937877765.1 Candidatus Bathyarchaeota archaeon
TTTCAAGCAGAAGACGGCATACGAGATGTAGAGAGGTCTCGTGGGCTCGGAGATGTGTATAAGAGACAGCTATCCACTTTTGCTGCTGTTTTTTCTTCAGCTGTTAGACCGAGGATGGCTTCTATAATGGTGCTTTTGTTAGCTGAGTATATGTAGCCTTTAGGTCTAGGCTTCATCGCCTGTGCGGGTGGCGCCGGGAAGAATATTGATCTCGGGATCACCGTTGCGTTTGGAAGCA
The DNA here is from genome assembly GCA_937877765.1 of Candidatus Bathyarchaeota archaeon. Lineage (GTDB taxonomy): Archaea > Thermoproteota > Bathyarchaeia > TCS64 > TCS64 > RBG-16-57-9. The sequence goes on from CALGBN010000087.1 coordinate 239, forward strand.
TAGATGAGATGTATTGCATGTAGTCTGGTGGGAGAGGAGCGTAGCCTCCGCAACTCTGCACGAGCAAGCCGTTGTAAGGTGTCTCCCCGTATGCTGTTCTTGTACGCAAATATGTGAATGATGAAGCTGATGTTAAGGCTACGAATGAGGACGTGATTAGCAGGATAGACACCATTGTTAAGAGTGTTCTTAGTATTCTTTTACGCATGTTTTGGACTCCTACTGAGAAGGCATGGAATAATGCCCCCGTTCTGCTTATTCCAGTGTAGTGGAGCCCTGTGAGTATGACTCGTAGCCGCTTTCCGAACGTTATGGCTTGAGTCGATATTACGCTTACGACTATCATAGCTGCTGCTAGCACGGATAGTCCTAGGAATGATCCCCAGAAATTCGCTGCTAGTCTGAACCCTGGGTGTATTAGGTAGGCTATGACCATGAAGACGACGAATACGGCGAAGATTGTGATTAGTCTCGTCTTGCCTCTCTTCATAAATATGAGGAATTCCATGACGAAGGCGAATGGGAAGAGTATGAGGTAGAACGCCACCGATGTGTTTATTACGTCTTTCGCCATGTCCGTTATTTTTCTGTACGCGTTTGCCTCCATGTTCCACGCAGTGTAGAGAAGCTGGTAGGCTTGGGAGTATTGATTGCTTGAGAGTGCTTCTTCTGCTCTCTTCATAAGCCTGTAGGCTTGGGTATGGAATTGGGTTGCGAGGCTTTCGAAGACATGATATCCCAGTAGGATTGAGTAGCGGGATTCTGTGAGAAGATATAGGTTTTTGAGGTATTTGAATCCTGTGAGCGGGATCGTTCCTTTCCCAGTTATTCCTCTGCCCTGAGGGCTTGTTTCACTTGCATTGTTTAGGATTCCAACAACGACTTGGGCGCCCATCACGGATCCGGTGAGGACAACTTCGTATGTGGTTTCCGGAGCTACAAAGATCATGCTCACCGGCTCACCTGTGTCTTGTGGGCGAATCATACCCCATGACGTAGGTACGGTGTGGGAGGCAAACTCGTTTATGGTTATGCTCGGGATGAACTGTTCTATTCTGTATAGGTTTATTCTCTTCCTTGGGCTGACCATATGGTATGGGTCAAAGACATCGAATATTGTTAGGCTCTTACATCTGAAGACGACTGTTTTAACGTAGTATGGATGTCTATCAAGTACCAAGCCCATGAAGCTGTAGCCTCCAAGAACCCCTCCTCCAGCACCGTAAACCCCTAGATCCGGAGCATGAGTTATCTCTCCAGTATCCGGATCAACAACAAAAGCAAGAACATTAAAACCATACGACTGCCATTCTAAACAGTGCACAGAAAACGTCCCATTCTCATCAGCCTTGGTGATTATGGTTCCCCATATCGGGTGATATCTTTCATTTTGTGTATCTCCTTCTCTGCCACCTCCTCCTATTCCTCCTTGATAGCGGTGGATGACTACGAGTGCATTGGATACGGGTTCGTAGAAGCCTGTTGTGTAGTTGAATTCGTCGACGCGGCCGATTAGTGTGACGGCACCTGTTGGCGCTCCACCTCCAGCTCTTGCCGCCCCCGTAAAGAACCTAAGCGCGGGTTTCCAACAGAGGTCTTCGTATGCTGTTAGGTCATCGTTTATCAGTCTTGAAAATGTGTACAGAATGAACTTTAAGGGTATGTCAAGTTTGGTTAGGTCGATTTTGTCTACTAGGTTTATTGGGACCATGAACTCTGTTCTCAAGGTTTTTATTGTTATGTAGCTGAAGCCCAGCATCCCTGAAACGGATATCGGTTCACTGTCAACGGCTTGGCTGAAGTAGCTGACTTCGAACCTATCTCTTAAATGGGGCGGCATTACATAGTCTTCGATTTTGAGGTTTAGGATATTGTCTAGTGCTGGGAAATACTCTTTAAGGAAGATGGTGTCCTGTCTCTTATACACATCTCCGAGCCCACGAGACCTCTCTACATCTCGTATGCCGTCTTCTGCTTGAAAAA
>CALGBN010000088.1 GCA_937877765.1 Candidatus Bathyarchaeota archaeon
ACCATGAGCCACAGCGTGATCACTGAACCCCTTCACCGAACCCAATGGATCATCAAACTGACCCACCTCAAACACGAACCCATCAACAGAACCCTTACCAGCAAGCACAGGCTCGATTCTACTCCGTTCAGAGTACCTGAACCCATGACTAAGATAATGACTGAACTTTGGTCCTTTCTGCTCCTTATCGGCGCTACTCTCGATATTAGCGACAAAAACAGGCACCCCAAGCTTCTTACGAAGCATAGAAACTAATGGCAGAGAATCCTGCACCTCTTTCCAAGGTAATATCACTTCAAGGAAATCCACTAGTCCACGATACTCATTGAGATCAACATCAGGCACACCGAGATTGAAGAACCCGAACCTGAACCCCATACGGTGAAGCTCGCCTAAGCGCTGACGAGTTACATCATCAAGGAGATCACCCAGAGGAAGCCTGATACGCCGTAACCCTGTCTCCCAGAGCCCCAAGAAACCATAATCATTACGCGCCCGTTTACGGGCAAACTCGTCCAAAGGACCCATGTTCGGCAACTCAGTAATTTCAGCTAACGGATACCTCACCTGAACCCCAAGAGAAGCAGAGGAAACATCAGATGGATAATACTCATCAATCCTTTCCAGCCTAGGCAACTCCTCATCTTCACCAAGAGTCTGCCCATAAGATCGCCTGATATGAGTCACCACACCATCAGGATAAACATCAACGATAGCATATCCCAGCTTTGGAACATCATTCCGCCCATACTCCTCAGCAGCCTCCACCCTAAACAGGTTCGCGTAATCCTGACGCAGGTTCCCCGTAGCCAATAGATTATAGATATGTGTCCCTTGGTGCAGTTTGTGAAAGAACTGGTGAATATGCCCACCATAAAACGCCTCCACATCGTACTCCTCAAGAAGCTCCAATAGCCAGCCCCGAGCAGGCATATCCAAGTTATCATAATTACTAGCCTCATCAGGACACAGCAAATACGGCGGATAATGACTGAACACATGAACCCTAGAACCCCGATGCTCTGCCAAGTCCTCTTCAAGCCAAGCACGCTGCTCCGCCTCCTCATCTAATCCACTGTTCAAAGCTGGACTATTCAGGATGACAAAATGAACCCCCTTATGATCAAAACTACGATAAGAAGCCCCATAGTGTTCATGGAAGAACCCTATAAAATCATCATTCACGATATGGGCAGGCATCGAAGGATTATCCTTGTCACCCACATCATGATTTCCCGGCACAAGATAAAACGGACAATCCAAGCCACTCATAATCTCACTAGCCACCCGTGCAGCCGAACCATGCGTAGGATGATGAGGAACAGGGTGAACAATATCCCCAAGATGAATCACAAAATCAGGGCGCTCAGCATTAATAGCATGAATAACCCACCTAGCCCGGTCATTAGTCAATAAATTTGTCTTCCAAGGACTACTGCTCTCACCCGAAGGACGAATATGAGTATCAGAAACCACCGCGTACCTGAAAAGAGGCTTAACGCCACCAGCATCAGACATAGGTATAGGAAATTCCAATCCAGTATAAAACAGTGAACAAATACCGGTACAAAGTACCTAGATAGATAATAAAAAGCCCATAAACTACTCAATATCGCGTGGATCTATTCTAGTAATACCCGGTATTCTATCATACACAGTATCAGTTGAGATCAAGGTCAGATCCTCTTCCAGACTGAGCACAGTAGCAGCATGATACGCATCAAATATTGAGCTAACTCTGTACTGCTTCATCAAGACTAGAGCCAATAAATCCACTTTATATGTTGTGGGATGAAACTCAAGGTTATCAATCGCAGTAACTGCGGCTGCACGAGTAATATACTCATCAAGCGAGACGCCTTCATCCATAGATACATAGTAGAGTTCATGCAACGCCTCCCTTGAAGCGTGTACAGTACCGTGCTTTCCTTCTGATATCTCTCTTAAAATCCGCGTAGCTAATGGTTTCAACCAATCATTCTCTTTAACATAAGCGTACAAGAGATCTGTCTCGATAATCAAGCCTGATTTCTCCGCTTAGCCCTTTCAACAGCATCCTTAGACGCAGTTTTCTCCGCGGTTTCTTTAAGCTCCTTTCGAGATTTATCTGTCTTTAACCACCCTCCAGCGGTTTGAAGAGGACTATCAGGCAAGGGAATCGTTACAAAGAAAGAACCAGCTGGAATAATAACAACTCGCGTAG
>CALGBN010000089.1 GCA_937877765.1 Candidatus Bathyarchaeota archaeon
GAAGACGGCATACGAGTTGTAGAGAGGTCTCGTGGGCTCGGAGATGTGTATAAGAGACAGACCTCTCCCCATGGAGCTAGTAATCCAAACTTTTTCTCGCCATCGTTTACTATGGTCTTGTAGCATGGTGGCCAACTATCTTCAGGCTGATCTACGAATGGAAACCTTGTCGCCGCTATTATGTGTGCGATTCTGTATCTTTGTCTTGTTGGGTCGATCATTTTAACTCAATCCTATCTCGGGTGCTACTTCCTGCATTGCTTTGATGGCGATGGTGGCGAACTCGCTGAATGTTAATCCAATGTCCTCGCACATCATAATGTTTTCACGGCTGACTTGACGCGCGAAAGACTTGTCCTTCATGCGTTTCTTGATGCTTTTCGCCTTCATACCTTCCATCTTGTTGGGTCTAACTAAGGCGTTAGCCACTATCATACCTGAGATAGCGTCAGCGGCTAGCAAAGCAATATCAAATCGGGTCTCCGCCTTGTTTCCTGTGAGGGGGTTATGTCTAAGAATAGCGTTTACTGCGTCTTCTGGTAGTAAATCTTTCACCATCTCAGCTGATTTTGCTCCGTGTTGCGCAAAGTCTTCTCCGAATGTCTCATAGTCTACGTCGTGAAGTATGCCTGTAGCTTCCCATAGCTCTGCGTCCTCTTCATAATGCTCTGCAAGTCCTTTCATGATGGCTCCTACGGCTATCATATGGTTAACAAGGTTCTCGTTTTTCACGTGCTGGTTTACGAGTGCCAGTGATTCTTCTCGGGTGATCATAGGGGTATCTGTGAATTGGCGTGGTATAAGATTATGTAAGGCTCACTTTAAATATCGGTGCAATGGGTACAGTGTTATTCATCGGTGAAGCAAATGCAAGAGACCAAACAGAAGAGCTACAAGGACATACTCAGCTACGGATTAATCGTAATGGCTGTAACCCACAGCCTAGCCCACGCCTTTCAGAACATGCACACCACACTTTACCCGAATCTAGTTACGGAGTTCGCGTTAACAAACCAGCAAGTAGGACTCATCTCTTCAATACCAAGTCTAGTATCAGCGCTACTCAGCATACCCATGGGGCTACTGAGCGATAAGATAGGCGCAAAGAAGATGATTATACTTAGCATTCTTGTTGCCTCGACGGGTGCATTGATCGCTGGGTTCGCTCAGAACCCCTTTATGCTGATTATTGCAGTCAGTCTTCTTTACCTGAACACCACAATCTATCACCCAGCAAGCTACAGCTTCACCACATTCTTATTTGAACCAAGAGACAGACCCAAAGCTCTCGGCGTTCAAGGCGCAGGAGGCACTCTTGGAATGGCTCTTGGCCCCATCAGCATATCCATCCTTGTCGGTTTACTGGGATTCGGGTGGAGACAAGCGTACCTTGCATGGATTATCCCTCTAGCATTAGGCATTGTAAGCGTCTGGTACATCAAATACATTCCAACCTCTGATGACGAGGATAATACATCAAAAGAAACAGGCGTATCAGGAGCCTCCTCTATATGGTCCAGAAGCCAAGTCATGTTCCTCACCTACAATGGGCTACGAACCATGGCAGCATACATGACCACCACATTCCTTAGCCTTTGGCTTGTAAACTCTAGAGGCATGGACGTAACCCGCGCTGGACTAATTTTCGGCGCAAGCAGTCTTATGGGTATCGTGGCTTCACCATGGGGTGGTATACTCGCATCAAAATATGGTGAAAAACGATGGACTACCATCACCGCTTTAGTTAGCTACACAAGCTTCGCATTAGCGTTCATAATTCCAGGAAACATTGCATTCACAATATTCTACCTCGGATACGGATTCTTCAACCTCTTTAGCATGGCAGCGAACTCCGCCATCACTGCAAAACTAAGTCCAAGTAAACAACGTGGACTAGGCTTCGCCTTGTACTTCCTCCCAGGAAGCATCATGGGAGCCATTGGCCCAATGATCGCAGCGTATATCGCAGATAGTATTGGACTATACTCTGTCTTCATGGCAAGCGTCGGTGTATTCGCTTTAGGCTGGGCTGTCTTCACATTCGGTGTAAAAGTCGATTAAAACAATAGAGACCCTCTAAGAGGGGTATTCTTTTAGATGAGGTATGGCCAGAGCAGATAAGCCATTATTATGGTCAAAACAGCACCTGTAATATCAAGCAATATACCTGCCTTTATCATCTCAGGCATCGAGACTTTTCCAGTACTGTAAGCTATCGCGTTAGGTGGAGTACCTACTGGTAGCATAAAGTCCAAGCTAGTGCTGATTCCTACGGCTACTGCTAAGATAACTGGGCTGAACCCTATCTTTTGACCTAATCCTATTGCGATTGGTAGGAAAATACCTGCACTTGCAGTGTTACTTGCGATAATGCTGATGCCGAGACCTGATACGACTACTATGATTATGGCTAGTAGTGGGGAGCCACCTGATGTCAAACCCATCAACCAGTCGCTGATAACATTAACAAGTCCAGTGACCTCAAGTGCCGCACCGAGACTCAAGCCTCCGCCAATCAGCAATAGAGTTGACCATTTACCGTTCTTAATATCCTGTTCCTCGATGAGATCAGTGAAATAAAGTACAATCAACACTGTAGCAGCCACCATGCTACTGCTGTAACCGTGACCACTCCACCCGATGACGTTTGCGACAGGGTCGGGGAGTTTTCCAGTGAGCCATGCAAGCACCGCGAATACGAATACTCCGAGGGTGAGTTTCTGTTTGTTTGATAACTCGCTTGGTGGACGCTCGATTGGCGGTATCTCTTTGACTTCTGTGGGGAATATCATGAAGAGAACAACCCAGATCACCAGTATCTGAACTACTGCAATAGGTGCACCATAAACCATCC
>CALGBN010000090.1 GCA_937877765.1 Candidatus Bathyarchaeota archaeon
GTATCAAAGAACCCCAATAGCAGATGTGCTGCCTGTAAAGATGCTGTCATCCGATGATAGATGCGAGCGTCCAGAGGGAGTGCAGCCAAAGAAAACAAAGAAACACCAGATAACGGAAGGACTCCCAGATGTTTGGCCATATATCCTTGGATACCAGTACGTAGAAGCAAAACCAGAGGCAGAAATACTTGCAAAAGTAGATGATGACGCCTTCCTAGTCATCGGAGAATACGGGAAGGCAGAACAGTAGCATACACAACGGATATTGGTCCCCACTGGTGCCCAGTAGAGTTCGCGGAGTGGGAAGGCTATGGATTACTCTGGCGCAACATGATAAATTGGGCGTCAGGCAGCTAACCGCTTCTCCAGTTCCTCACCGGGTTCAAACTCCACGTTTTGTAGTGCCTCAACCCACTCAAACAATATCCTATGATTCTCACTATACTCTTGCCCATTTGTGAGCTGTTTTTCGTCTTTTCCTATCTCGGCGTGAACCAGTTTACCTAGCTCTTGAAGTCTCATCTCGGAGTTCTCAACGGACTCACCGCTGAATTCACCTGTCAGTTCCTCAAGACGCCTACCCCAGAAGGACATCAATACATCAAGGAACAGCTTGTGAAACATGTTATTGAACCAAGGTTCATTGTGTTTGGCTTTCTCTGCGCAGCTCTCTCGCAACACGAATAATAGGTCATATACCTCGGACTTGATTACAGATATGTCCCGTTTTTCGATGCCCATACTCAGGCGTTCAAGACTCAGATGAGAGGGACGTAAAACCGAGAGGTTATCCCTGTCTTGATTGACACGCATAACCTGATTATACATTGACTCAACAGAGATCCAGTCTACAGAGCCATCAAGCAAAACAACCAAACCCATAAGGGCGTCAACCAACTCAAGATTAAGATACAATAAAGCAGTATGAGCCTCTCGGTCTATTACATACTCTTTCTCCATCTCAACAAGAAGCTTTTCACGTTTCTCAATAAACGCCTCCATCTCGACAGCCAAAGCCTCAAGGGGTGCTTTGTTGATGCTAAAAAACGATAACTCTTCCTCTGGGTACTGGATTTTGATCATCATGGCGTCTGGGAAGGGCTTTGCGCCGGTTCCGTGTTTGATTGAACTTATATCATCTAGCTTGATTACGTGGTTACTTGCTTTACCGCCGAAAAAACCGCCCTTAACAACAAGCTTGATCTCTCGACCTTCTAGCTCTATAGTAGCGTTTTTCCTATCGTCTAGGCGTCCTTTTATCGGTGCCACTAGTCGCTCCTCCTTATGCTGTCCGCGGTCTCCTCAAGCCGGAGTGGACTGTAGGTTGTTCTTATGTACATTTTCAGGTATTCGCGTCCATACTTCTCAGAGACACCTAGCTCATCCAGCTTCACCTCATCCTTCTCATCGAGTATCCGGGTTATCTTTTTCTCAAACACAGGGTAGTTGAGAAGCATTTCTTTCCGCTCGTTATAGTATTCTATTGTATCTACGGCTTCATCGATGTAGCTCAGTACCCTGTAAAGATGACTGATGAGTTCATCTATTCTATACTGCTCATAGTTGTTGATTACATCCAAGCTCTGGCTCATACGCTCTGTGAGGGTAAGGTTCCTGTTCCACTCGAAATCTTCACGTGGCAATAGGAGGTTGATGTTGAACTCAAGGTCCTTAATGTGGTAATAGAGGATGCCAATTATCTTGCCTACTACGTCAACGGTGTTCAGTATTGTGTCCCTGATTAGAATGACCTTCAGTACTCGGAGATTTTCGTCATCTGCGTTAAAGTTACGTGCTTCTACACGTTCGGAGAGTTTTCTGATCTCCTCATATTTTTCCCCGAGGAGACTGCTTAAGCTGCTGCGTCTTCTGCTTAGTTGTATCACTGTTTCGACGCTGTCGTTGATTGGGCGTGTAGCGTTGACGATGTCGGCGCTGTATTGTTTCTCCCAGTTCTTCAAGCTGATCAGTATTGCGTCAATGTTTACCCATGGCTCGTCTTCTTCCAGTTTTTCCCTGCTGATCGTCAATGTGGCGCTATCCTTGGGGAGGTTTGGCTCAAAGAGGCTGCTGATGATCTCGTATATCTTGTCACTAGTATCGATTAACGCCTCAACAAGTACACGCCCAGCCTCAATAACCCCATCAATGTGGTCTAGTTTCTCCTCAAGGGGAGCATCATAATCAAGATCAGGCAGAAGCGGTGCATCAACGCCGAGGCCAAGATCAATTATCTCTCCAGCTGCCTCAAGATACTCAAACTTTGTCTTGATATAATAGTCTCTGAGGGCTACGTCAAGCTGTGTCTCGAAGCTTTCTACGTTTTCTTTTAACCCGTTGTAGATGCGCCTGATGTTTTCATCTATCTCCTTGAGTTCCTTTGAGCTTTCTGTGCTAGATTTGATCTCCTTTACCTCATCCAAGGCAATGAGCATCCTTGTCTTGAGGTCGATGAAGTTATCAGGTACAGGTGACCGCATCCGGTTCACCAAATTGATTAACCGTTCCAGCTTCTTCTGCTGATAATCACATTCCTCCAGCAATGAGACGGTTCTAACCTCCTTAACCTCCCTGAGATCAAAAAGATATTTACTAAAGCTAACGGGAGCCGAGAAAAGCACCGTAAAGATGGTGCTGTTAATGATGATCGCTTGATTAACGGTGGCTTGGAATGCCAATGGTTGTCTTAGATTATCGATTGCCACAAAGAATATGAGGTTAGTAACAGCCGCAACAAAAATGGGTAATAGGTAGATTACAAAATCAACGTATTTTCCGGGGATAACGGATTCTTTCACTGGATCAGGCATATTCATGTTCAGCAAAGTGATAGCTGATATGAACCCCATCATAATCACCAAAAAGAAGACTATACCAGGAACCGAGTTTATCAATCGACCAGTAGCTTCACGGAAATATTCTTGAAAGACCTGATTCACGTAAAGCGGGAATAACTCCTCCACCTGTATCTGCAATACCCCTGAGTCTACGGAGGGCAAAGCAGCCCAAACAGTTGGATCAAGATTCTGGGTCATGAAGTTGGGTAGTGTTGAGTTTACGTATGTTTGTATAGCTGAGTTCTCATAAGTGGGTATGTATGTGGCGACGAACTGCATGAAGCTGTCTATCACATAGCTTGGAGCATATGAAGGCGGCAGTTCAATGGAACGAATATACTCAATGTAATCTGTTACGAGATATGTGCTAAAGTCTTCAACGATATAATCGGGGATCTCAGTTACATATCGTTCGAATCCACTGGATAGAAAAATCTCGCTTATACTGTTAAAGACGTTCTTTAATTCATCTAAATTGATGTAGCTTAAAGAACTTTGAATCTCATGGTAGATCAGTGTAAGGGGGGTATAGAGGGGAGGAAAAACTCCGGGTTCAAATGTTTTTAAGTACTGGATTACCTGAAGCGGAATCGAGATAAAAGCATAGTAGATGAATGTGAATGCGATGCCTCTGCCTCTGTAAATGGTGGCGAAAACGAGGATTAAGGGGATTGCGAGATAGAAAGACTGCTCAAAGAATAGCAAAGCTACCGCAATAATACCCATATCAATCGCTATAATATGCAAATTATTTGAGATAACAGCGGGACATAGAGTAAAAGGTGCGATGATTATCGATAAGATGAATATCTTCATGATGGGGCTCGGGAATATCTGGAAAAACCCAATTCGCGAGAGATGATAGATTAAACCGAGGCTAATTAACAGGCTTCCCGTCATCATTCCATATGGTTTTTCCTTATATGTCGCGTAAGCAACGAGAAAGGCCACAATATAAGGCAAAGGCATGGGTAGCAATGGTATGAGTATGAATCCGAGAGACATGGAGACCATGTTTATGATAAATGTGACCAGTTTACCGGTCTGTTCACCCATGTCCCCGTCCATGAATAGCGCGAAACTCATATCCATCTATCCCTCCTATTGGTGCTAGGTGCTTGATCCCCCATTGACCTCGAACACTGATATCAACCTACTCGCTAGCCTCAGGAAACAGATAGAGGCATTATCTCCTGTTCTCCCTGATAAGGCTGTGGTTACTGTAGGACAGTATACGCTTGAGACCCTCATAGACTCACCTAAGCTTAGCGAAGCGGACATGTATACGCTTCTTCGTGTGATCCATAAGAAAGACTTACAGCATAAAACAATTCAGATCGACCCTAAATATTGCCTAATGGCGGATACCCTCTATGAGCCTCACTATTGGTTTGATATGGAGGAGTATTATGACAAGGTTGATGTCGATTCAGAGCTCGAGCACCTAATCTATGGATACCATAATCAGGTTCTTACACTCTCAAACATCAGCGAGGGAGCTTGTTCAGGTTTACTACCCGAAATACATAGGTTCCTAGCCCAAAAAGAAAAAAGCACCATAGGAGTTGCCCTCTTTCCTTCGATGAACCACAGCAGCGATGCCCTGTATAACGCGTTTTCAGCCGTTGGTAGGATTCTGATTGATAATTCTACACCTTTAGTCTTGGTTGATCAAGGTTTGATGGAGGACTATAATGGTGTACACCGGGTCGGTGATGTGCTTCAGGATACAGCTATCATTGATTACTTCATCGATATGCTGTTAGAAAAGGAAAACATCATCAGGGAACTGGATAGGCTCTCACGAAGCTACGGGGTAAACATCTACTCACCACTACTAGCAACAGGATGCAGTCTCGACATCTATGGCAGCTTCAGGAACATACTGGAGATAACCCTTGAGCAACCTTTGATGGATCTTGAACTTACCTCCGCGAAGATGGTCTATGTCTTGGTACGTGCGCCTCTAAGCTATCAGGAAGATTTCCAGAAGGGACAGCTTGAGTTTGAGGTCACGCAGTGGCTTCAGGAAAGTATTGGAGTGGATATTCCGCAAATTTGTGAGCCGTTATTTGTGGATGAGTATGGGGACCGTGTTGATGCCATCATTTTGGTCGGAGGATATGATACAAAGAAAAAGTTCAACGAGGTTTACCAACGCATCGAAAGGTTCAGCAAAATGAATGTTGACCAAAACCTAGTTGACAAAGAAGAATGGAACAAAATAAAGGAAAAAATGCTAAACGGATTTTAGCTTCTCCTCAAGCCCTGCTAGCAACTCATCCAAAGTGCCCTTATGTTCCACTAGGAAACTCCTACTGAGGCCCTTCTCAAAGTCGCTTGCCTTCCTGTTAAGCCGCTCCATCTCATCATAAGGCGCAAGATCCTCGATCTTACCACGACCAGCGATGACAACTACTCTTATGACCCATGGGTCCCGACACTCGACGATCCTAACAGCTGTCTCTTATACACATCTCCGAGCCCACGAGACCTCTCTACATCTCGTATGCCGTCTTCTGCTTGAA
>CALGBN010000091.1 GCA_937877765.1 Candidatus Bathyarchaeota archaeon
AGGTCTAGGTTCTTGAGCAGGTCCATTGATACATCCTGTACTCGATGTATTGAGGTATCTTCTCCTCGGGTCTCTGCTATTCGTTGTGCAATTTTTTCAGTATTACCGAAATATGAGTCATATACAACTAAAACATTCATATGGATAACATTGAGGCTGGAGGTAAATTGTTTTCGAGTTAATCCTTTTTCATGTAGGATTCGAGACCCAGTTTCACGAATATGGCTATTGTTAGTAGTCCGACTATTCCGATGAATGTATCTAGAAAGGCAAATCTGAGTATCTCAACTATTTCCATAGATATGGATACCTCGGTACAGGATATAAGATGAACTAAGTATCGGATAGGAGCTCACAGCATCAGTCATGAGAAGAGCCCAACAAGGAACTCCCCGATATCAGTATTGTCCGTGAAAGCCATTACTTCCTCTGCTCTCGGACCATACGCGTAGACGGGCACCATGCTGCCAGTATGGTCGTCTGATATCCACTTGTAGCTTATTCCTGTGGAGTCATAGCCACCAACTATCATCAAACCACCTGTCTCATGGTCTGCGGTAACCAGTACAAGGGTATCATTTCTTGTAGACGCGTACTCTAATGTCACCATTACGGCCTCGTCGAAGGCAAACATCTCCCTCATGGTTACATCAAAATTATTGTCGTGGGAGGCATGGTCGATACGCCCGCCTTCAACCATCAAGAAGAAGCCTTCAGGGTCATCGGATAACAACTCGATTGATTTACTGGTCATCTCAGCCACACTAGGCTCAACTTCTGGGTCACGGTAATCATCATAGCTCATATAACTGGGTGCAAAGAGTCCAAGAACTTTACCTGAATCATAATCCAGTAACTCATCGGTGCTCGTTACCACAGCATAACCGGCTGCAATGGGGTCGAGTGCCTCAAAATAATAGCTTCCTCCACCTAGTATCACATCTACTCCACTCTCCAGCACCTGAGAGGCTATGGCTGACTCCATTCCTCTGCTGCTTACATGAGCCATGAAACAGGCCGGCGTCGCGTGGGTGACCCGGGTGTTTGATACTATGCCAGTTGCTGCACCATAATCCTCGGCGACCTCAACCACGGTTGTTAGAATCTCACCGCTTGCGCTTAGCGAAATTCGTCCATTATTGGTCTTGTATCCGGTGGCTAACGCAGTTCCTGAGGCTGCTGAATCGGTTACAAACGAGTTCTCACTGTATGTTGTTACCAACGCCTTGTAGGGCATGCTTGAGATGCTTAAGGATTCTTGACCATTCTCGTATTCTGCCGCAGATAACTGACCTACCCCCATACCGTCACCGATCAAAAAGATGACGTTTCTTATGGTTCCGCTTCCACTGATATTCAGTGTTACCTCGTTCCGTTCCACAACCACTACTGGCGGGGGCGTAGGCTCACCGGGTGTTGATTCGAGTTCCGCGATTCTTGCCTCAAGCTCGGTATTTGAGTCTCGCAGGGTCTCGATTTGTGCTGATAGTTGGTCATAGTTTGATGATAATTGGCTAAAATCTGTTTGAAGCCGATGTGTTTCTATCATATTTGCGGCTAGTTCTGCTTTTGCGTCAGCGTAGAGATATATGCTTCCCAGCAATCCAAGGGCTAAAACTATGACAAGTATTGGCGTGTATTTTTGAGACCCCAAGTTAATCACTTTACATCAGCGGTTGTTGGGTATAATGGTTCCTCTAAGGATTTATGTAATGTGTGCTTTACTTTAAGTAAAGTTTATATTACAATTTGTATAGTATGCTTTACATGATGAGGTATGGATAAAGAAACATACAACCGGATAAAAGCCGCAACAGGAGCGGGAATAGGTATCATAGTCGCTTACAGTGTGATAGTAAACTCATGGGCTCTGGCATCTAGCGCAATAGTACTAGCCATGGTAATATTATTGGTAGCAAAGAAGAAAGTAGACCAAGTTCTTTACGATGAAAGGACAAAAATCATTAGAGAAAAATCAGCAAATGCAACATTAGGCATAGTAACAGTTGGGTTTGCTGCAATAGGCTTGGTACTCATAGAGACTAGCTTCTGGGGGTATACGGCAAACAAAGAATACGGATACATTTTCGCCTATATATCACTGCTAATAATGGCGATTAATGGATTCTTCAACTGGTACTACGACAAACAGCTAGGAGGTTAAAGGGGTTGGAGAACACCATCAAGGTACTCCGGGCAGTGAAAGGCTTAACTCAGGAACAACTAGCAGACGACTTGGGTGTTACCCGTCAGACAATTCACGCCGTGGAATCTGGCAAGTATAACCCTAGCATAGATTTAGCTTTCAAGTTGGCGCGTTACTTCGATACGAGTATCGAGGCAATATTCCACTACGAAGCTTAATTTTTCAATTGATTTCAGTTTATCTTATATCAAACCATATTGCATGTCTCTTGAACAATATTGGAACCAGACAAAGAGATCGACTGCATTGGATTATTCTGCCCAGAACCCATATTCAGGACAAGAACAGCCATTGATGAACTGGAAAAAGGACAAATACTGAAGGTAACAGCTGATGACCCTGCTGCTGAGGAAGATTTAAAGAGATTGGCCAAGCGTCTTGGTCATGAGGTGCTTGAAATCACCCATGATGGTGACGAGGTAACCATCATCATAAGGAAATAGTTTTCACCATATGTTTTAATTAAACCGATCCACTTGAAACCTCAGAAATATTATGCAGGTATATTTGGATAATGGAGCTGGAAAACCAGTAGACCCCTGGGTAATCGAGGAGATGAACCGGGTACATACAGAGGTCTATGGGAACCCAGCTAGTTTTCACAGTAAAGGATTTGATGCATTAAAGGTCTTGAACGATTCCAGAGCCAAGGTAGCGGCATATATCAACGCTGATCCCGCTGAGATATTTTTTACGTCTGGTGCAACCGAGGCAAACAACCTTGCATTGATTGGCGGGGCTAACCGTAACAAGAAAAGAGGCACCAAGATCATCATCTCTGAGGTCGAGCATATCAGCATCATAAACATTGTGAAATCTCTCACAAGACAGGGTTTCACGATGGAAATGTGCCCAGTAGACCAGTATGGAATGATTAAGCTGGATGAACTGGAGAAACTCGTAGACGATGAAACCTTGCTGGTATCCATAATGACTGCAAACGGCGAGATAGGCACCATACAGCCCATCAAAGAAGCCGCAGAGATAGCACATAAACACGAGGCAATATTCCATACAGACGCCACCGCAGCAATGGGACAGTTAAAGCTTGACGTAAAAGAACTAGGCGTTGACCTGCTAACCCTCAGTAGTAATGACCTTTATGGACCTAAAGGAGTGGGGGCTCTCTATGTCAAGAAAGGGGTCAGGGTCTCACCTACAATGATAGGCGGAGGACAAGAGCAGGGCCTAAGATCAGGAACCGAGAACACAGCAGGTATAGTAGGGATGGCGAAAGCAGCCGAGATCGCCATAGAGGAACTGGAAAAGGAAGCAAAACGTCTCACAACGCTACGAGACCTGTTGATTAAGAAGTTATTGGCGGCTATTCCTGAGAGCTATCTTAACGGACACCCAGAGAAACGGTTGCCAAATAACGCAAACATAAGGTATAGCTTCATCGAAGGCGAAGCATTGATCATGAGTCTCGATGATGAGGGAATACAGGTAAGCAGCGGTTCAGCCTGTGCAGCCAAGACCCTTGAGCCCAGTCATACTTTGTTGGCTTGTGGCTTGAAACATGAGGAAACTCATGGAAGCCTAGTGTTTACTTTGGGAAAGAATAATAAC
>CALGBN010000092.1 GCA_937877765.1 Candidatus Bathyarchaeota archaeon
AATGATACGGCGACCACCGAGATCTACACCGTCTAATTCGTCGGCAGCGTCAGATGTGTATAAGAGACAGACTCTTAGATTTTCAACACCATCTGCGATAACAAGATCAGCGTCATAGCCTTCAGCGATTTTCCCCTTTTTTATTCCTAGTGCTTTGGTGGGGTTGGTGGTCATTATCTTTAAGGCATCGCTAAGACTGCATACGCCGTTGTTGGCCATGTCTCTGATTTCTCTTCTGTTGAGGTCAAGTGGTGCGATGTATCGTCCTATCTGTTTTCCATCAGCGTCTCTGATGGGTTGAGGTACGTTTCCGTCGCTGCTCATGGTCATGTTCTCCAGTACTGCACCCTCGTCCAGCATACGTTTAACTGCTAAGTCCGGTTTCAAACCAGTCAAGGTGCCTTCTTCTTTCCGCATCAAGCTACTCAGGTCTACGATTCCACCCATCTTGGTGTACTCGATGGCTTGTTCGATCACATCTGGGTTGCGTCTGTTGATATGCGTGGGAATGACCTGCGCTGGGTTTATACCCGTGTTATCTATTAGCTCGAATATTCTGTCCATTCGTGTTTTCTGGCGACCGACATGAACATGGGTCACAGCATGTTTGTTGGCGATATCAGAGCCGTAGAGTACCTCGGCTGTTATTCCTGCTAGGTCTCGCCAAGTATGATGATTTGTAGTGGTATCGCTGATGGCAGTCTTGAGCCCGATCACCTTAGGAATCAGATAAACATCTTTTCTGATCTCACCTGTGAGAGTCGGCGGAGGAATAACAAAGCTCCCAGTAAACATGTAGGTGCTGACCCCCATCATATCCAATTCAAGAGCCTTGATGTAAAGCCTGTTAAGACTCCGCACAAATCGACTGCTTCCAAGACAACCAACAACCGTTGTAGTGCCTGTCTCAACTATGTCTCGCCACGCGATGTCCTGAGTTCTCCCAACTGGTCCCTGCCCATCATCGGCGCCTATGAGGTGAACATGTCCATCAATAAAACCCGGGTAGATGATCTTACCTGAAGCATCAATAATCTCGGTCTCGTAACCACTAGGCGCCTCGACTTCATCAGCGATCCTAAGTATCTTTTCACCGCAGACGAGAATATCCTTGACACCAAGCTCATCTGGAGCATAGACTGAGCCATTTTTTATGAGTTTAAACATGGCTGATTAGTAGACTGGAAATTTAAAACACCTATGAAGCGCACTCTTAGTCTAGATATTTTTTAAGCCGTTCTTTGATGAAGTAATTCCATCCCCCAATACAGCTTTCCCGTTTGAACTCTGGGATATCATCTTGGAAATCCTCTACAACAATGTTTGTCAACCTCAGAAGTGTAGCGTTCTCCTCTGGAGTTAGCTCAAAAGTAACATAGGCATCACCCTCATATCCCCCGTATTTCCAGTTATACTCGATCAGCTTACCGGATTCCACTTTGGTTATCTTCCATTGATGGGGAAAAACTCTTCCACCTGCCTCGACATCAAACTCTATCTCAAAGCCAACTTCTGGTTTAAAGTCTGGAATATTATCGAAGAACCATTTTCTCATCTGAACTGGTTCGATGATTGCTCTCCAGACTGTATCAATTGGTTTATTGTATGTTTCCTCGACGATTATGGGTGGATCTACTCGTTTCATAATAGTAGATGAGCTACTGGGTCTTTTAAGGCTAAGTTAATTGATGTTGTATCGCTACAAATATATGTAGCAAAGTCTGTAGGTGTTAATCTAAGTGACTGAATTGACTGAGCAAGCCGTTGATAAACCTGAAAGAAGCTCCAAACCACTAGTATACAGCGTCATATTTCTACACATGTTAAACCACGTAATCAGCGGCTCCATGCCCATGCTATACCCAGACCTCATGGACGAGTTCAAACTAAGCTACGGACAACTAGGCTTAGTACGATCAGTAGCAGGACTCGCAGCAGGATTCCCACAACTATTCGTCGGCTTATTCAGACGCTGGTTTAGCGGCAGAGTGATCGTAAGCATCGGAAACATCATCAACAGCGTGATGAATATCGCAATAGCCGCTGGAAACGGTTTCCTCCAGTTCCTTGGCTTCAGCGTCATAGCAGGGGTCGGTAGCAGTGTACAGCATCCTATCGGTGCATCAATTGTAAGCAATGGCTCTGATCCAAGCGACAGAGGAAAGATGCTGGGCTTAAATCAGTCTATCCCATCAATCGCGTTCACATTCACACCCCTAATCACAGCCTACATGCTAACAAGAATGGGATGGAGAACCACACTAGGCATACTCTCAGTACCCGCACTACTCCTCAGCCTATTCATACTATTCTTCGTGAAAGGAGGCAGTGATGTTGAGGGCAAGACAAGAGACGCATTAAACTGGAGCAGCCTCAAGGAGTCACTACGCAACAAGAACGTACTCAGCATCAGTCTACTCAGAAGCGTCATGGCGTTCAGAATGGGCATAAGAACATTCCTACCACTATACTTCATAGACATACTAGGCTTCACAAGCGAAAGAAGCAGCCTACTCTACAGTATCCTTCTTGGCGGCGGTGTGCTTGGTCCTTTCTTCTGGGGCTGGGTCTCAGACAGAATGGATCGTAAACCATTGATCATAGGAATCATGGTCTTTAGCGCAGCAGGCTACTTTATGCTAAACTTTGTCACCAGTTTCTGGGGACTAGCAGCCTTACTGTTCTTCATCGGCTTCATGGTACAGACAGTGATCGTTCAAAGCGTCCTAAGCGACAGCGTCGAAAGGACCCAGCTAGACCAGATATTCGGACTCTACTTCACCATCGGTTTCACTATTGCAAGCTTCAGCAGCGCCATATTCGGGTACATTGTAGAAATATACGGCTTCGGCGTAGGGTTCAGCTACATCGCAGTAGTCTCAGCTTTATCCCTGATACCCGCGTTCTTCATCAAGGAACCCCGAAACACCGAGATAGCCATCCTCTAATAGATGGTTACTTTTTCTACGCCGGGAATTTCTTTTATTTCGTTGATATAATCCAGTTTATCGCCCTCAACAGAGAACCTCACAACATCCTCTCCCTGTCTCTTATACACATCTGACGCTGCCGACGAATTAGACGGTGTAGCTCTC
>CALGBN010000093.1 GCA_937877765.1 Candidatus Bathyarchaeota archaeon
TCGAAAGATGGACTATCCACCGGTACGCTGGTTCAAACACCCATTACCCAAGGGACCACTTGAAGGCAAACACCTTGATGAAGCCAAGTACGACAAGCTTCTTTCATTCTACTACGAGAAACGTGGCTGGGATGAACGGGGAATACCCACAAAGAAGACCCTACAAGAGCTTAATTTGGCTAAGGAAGCCGAGGAATTAGCAAAATACGTCAAGGTTTCTTAACCTCTCTTCTTTTTTGGAACAATCATTCCATCCTGTTTCTGAGCATCCCTAAAGTATCAACTAGGTATATCTCCAGTCGAGAACTATGAAGAGAATACTAACAACTGTACTCCTCGTAACATTGACATTATTAGCGAACTTTCAAGCACCACTGGTCCAAGCAGCTGGAACCAGCGGACCACATATGCCCGACTTAACCTACTGGACCGAGCTAGGGCAAGGATTAACCCACAGAGTAAACAGAACCGACTTGGTTCCCTCTAATTTCCGCCACAACTATACTGAGGGCACACCACAGCTACTCCAGTTTAGGAACATGGTGATGGCGATCAACTGTACACGCAGCATGACTATGAACATCACAAGTGACGATGACGTGAACATGCCCTATCTAGCCATGAACATTAAGACCGAGCGCAACATGCATATGCAACTCAACGCCAAGGGCGCTCCCCCAGAGAACATACCGGGACCAGCCCAAGGCATCAACCAGTACATGCAGATAGAAACCAATAGTACAGGACCAATGAATGCCACACTCAGATACTACATGAACATGACCCAGCTTGAACTAGAGCTAGGCTCTGGCTTCAACATGAGCCGGATGACTTGGTGCTACTGGAACGATACAGACTGGGAGCCAGTTAAAAGCAGGCTCACTGCTGATGGTTTCCTTGAGGTAAACACTACCCACTTCAGCGTATGGACCATCATAGAGCAGGGAAAACCAGAAGAAACAGGCTCAGGCGAGCCCCAGCGAGTGAAAACCATGAACTATACCTTCACTGATATAGTTCCGCAGGGATTCACGCATCAGGTGATGCGTAACCAAGCCACCATGTTCCAGTTCCAGAACACTGGACTCTATATGAACTGCACAAACAGTCTTCAGTTAGAGGTCTCAGCTGAGAACCATTACAACCAGAAGGAACTACGCCTTGAGGTTGATTCCGGTGAAGCACTGAAACTACAGATTCAGCTCCGTGAGAGCAAACCCACAGACGTTGATGAACCCGAAAAATACATGGGCTTCTACTGTGAGATCGAGCCCAACGCAACAATCACACAGGCGCGTCTAGGAATGGAGGTTGACCCAGCCATGGTTCAGAGTATGAACATGGAGATGGAACAGCTTACATGGGCTTACTGGAATGGTGAAAACTGGGCGCCAGTTGACAGCAGTTTATCTGATGAGAACGTCTTGGAGGCTGATACAGACCATTTCAGCACATGGGTTATAATACAGGTAGAGGAAACCACCGAACCAGACAATACAAGCACTGGGATACCCATGCCCACAGCGTTCATCGCAATTGGCATAGCAGTAGCGTTAATGCTAAGAAAAGACTCACTTGGGATTACCCATTAAGTCCAACTATTTTTCTCAGGCTCAATATGAATAGTCAGTGACACGTTTGGAATCTCTGCCTGTACATCTTCCTCAAGATGATCAGTGAAATCATGGGCTTCCTGCACAGATAACCCGCCATCCAAGCTCAGATGAAGCTCAGCAAACACCATTTCACCGCTTTTCCGTGTCTTCAGGTTATGATAATCCACAAAGCTCTGATGATGTCTGTCCATTATTCGTCTGATCTCCTTCTCGGTCTCACCACAGGACTCATCCATCAAGCCTCCACCTGATTTCAGGACAAGCTCTACTCCCATCTTCAAAACCAATACAGCCACTATCATAGCCATCAATGGGTCAATCACTGGGATGCCTAGTTGTTCACCGATAAAGAGACCAATAACCACCCCAACCGATGAAATAACATCAGACAACAGGTGCTTGGCATCTCCCTCCAAGGCAAGACTGCCTGTCTTACCTGCCGTTCTCATCAATAGCCATGAGAGAACCCCGTTGAGGCTTGTAGCAAACAACGAGATAAACACTGCTATATTCAGTTCAACTATTTCCACTGGATTTGATAATCTACCATACGCTGCCCAAGCTATCAGTAACCCAGCGGCTATAACCAAGAAGCCCTCTATGAGACAGCTGATGTTCTCGATCTTCTGATGCCCATACATATGATCCTCATCAGGAGGCTTCTCACTGATCAGGACACTAGCAAACATCATCACGGATGCTAGGATATTCACAATAGACTCTAAAGCGTCTGAGAGAAGGGCAACCGAGCCACTGATCCACCAAGCGTAGAGCTTCACTATTAGTATCACTACCCCGCCTATTATCGCTGAGGTTGCGGTACTCTTCTTATCCATTTGGGCAACCTCAACACCGGCGGCTTTTAGGCATTACCTTTAGCATGCCTAAAATCTAAGATTATGTTTGTCTTGGTTAAACTCCGAGCCGTAGCTGCTTTGGTTTGGGTTTGTATTCAGGTATGTCCACGGGGAAATTGATTATCCTTTCAAGATATCCGGGGAACTCATCTAAGAAGCTTGGTAACATGAAAACAGATACACTGGGCATTCGCCTGTAGATGTTCATCTTTGTGGGTGAAAGCGTGAGAGTTATTGGTACCAATACTGCGTTCTTCCAGCTCTGAACGCCAATCTTCTTGGCAACCTCACCAATATGATTGTTGAGCACTTCCATTTTCTCTATATGAATCTCAATAATATTCCGAGCCGTGCTATTACCCATACCACTAGTATAATGCTTACACTCAGCGCACACAATATACGGATAACTCGTAGCCAAGACATCAATCTCCCACCTACGACCCTCCGCCTTGAACCTGTAACGACTCATGGTATTGTAACCATTCTCTCTGAAGACACGAGCCACCAGTTCCTCGAACTCAAGCCACCCAAGACTCTTACTAACCTTCTCAAAATCCGCGCCGTTCTTGATAGCCCTCACAGCTAACTCGATCCGTTGGTCAACGTTAGCAGAGACCATTTCTCCTTTAACGCTGATCAAGTCCTCGTTCTTTAACTGTTCAACTATGTTTTGAAGTGACTCCTCGGTGATAACCAGATACTCCCTTGTCTCATTTAGATCAATTGCGCCATCTTTTGTCCCATCTAGAATATATTGAAGTATGAGTCTCTGAGTTACATTGTTCAAGATATGTAGAGACGGTAACCCCCATTATAGAAATTTACGCACAATCTGCGTAGATTCTACGACAAGTGTCTCTGTTTTACCTTCACTTTAAGGATGAATATTATATACCTGATTCTTCGTACTATTTCCCGGAGAAAGGAGACATAACAATATGGCATTTCTCATAGCTGGAAGAATCTTCGGGCTAGTCTGCTTACTCGTCATCATGGGCGCAGTAGCGTACTATATACGTGAATCACAGGGAGGCAAAGTACCAAAAGTACGACGCATTCCAGGAATCGACGCCATTGATGAATCGATAGGCAGAGCAGTCGAAATGGGAAGACCAGTCTTCTGCAGCCACGGTATCGCAAACCTCCGCGGCGCCACATCGGGGCCTCAGACCCTAGCGGGTCTTAGCGTCCTTAGCTATGTGGCTAAACAGACAGTGTCTGTAGGCGCAGAGCTTTACGTACCTGTAAGGCAGCCAGAGGTCTGGCCCGTAGCGGCTGATATAGTCGAGACAGAGTACAAGCTAGCAGGAAGAGGTGATGAATTTGATCCAGACAAGGTACCGTTCCTCTCCAACAATCAGTTCGGTTATTCAAGTAACTATATGGGTATGATGATGAGGGAGAAACCCGGAGCCAACATCATGGTTGGCGCATACTGGGCAGAGTCCCTCCAACTCGCTGAGACTGGTTCAAGAATAGGCGCAATGCAGATCACGGGAACCGCAAACACATCGCAGATCCCGTTCTTCTTAGTCGTATCAGACTATTGTCTGATCGGTGAGGAGATCTACGCTGCAGGAGCCTACTTGACAGACGACGCCCCATTAATTGCAAGCTTAGCTGGACAAGACGTTGGTAGGATAATCGCGGTTATCCTCGGTCTCCTAGGTGCTATAACGGTCACGTTTGGAACCAATATTCTCCTGGACCTATTTGGGATGTGATGAAAAATGAGTGACGTATTAAGAAGAATTGAAATCCCGATTGCATTGACAATCATAGCGACACTTCTTCAGGTAATCCCGTATTACTTGGATATCCCTCCCCTTGAAAGCGCCGCCAACACAGCGTCCAACGCTGTATTGATAATAGTCGCATGCGCGACTTTTGTAGGCGTAATCAGCATCATACAGGTCCATGGGAAAAGAATCCAAAGACAAAGCGAGGGCTGGTATTACAGTCTTCTCGTAATTGGATTCACTGTAATCATGTCAATTACTGGGCTACCTATCCCCGAGATAGGTCTCAGCGTAAACAACACTGTTTACAACTGGCTGTTTACAAACGTACTAACGCCCCTAGGAAGCACAATGTACAGTATCTTGGCTTTCTTTATTACCTCAGCAGCTTTCCGAGCCTTTAGAGCAAGGAACGTTGAGTCTAGTCTGGTCCTCGTCGCGGGAACCATCATGGTCATGAGTAACGCTCCTCTACTCACAAACTATCTTCCCTTCATTGCGGATATAGCGTTGTGGATTAGGAGCTACCCCAACATGGCAACATTTAGAGGTGTCATGATCGGTGCAGCCCTCGGCAGCATGGCATTAGCAGTACGTACCCTGATGGGTATTGAACGTGGATACCTAAGAGGAGGAGGTGAAGAGTAGTGTCCTTGCTTAAGAAGATAAACACATTGGATAGACGATATATCTACTTACTAGCTTGGATAGTCGTACTCTTCCCACTTCTAAACCCCCTCGGGTTACCCATCCCCATCAGTCAAGACGCTAGAACATGGTACGACTACGTCGAAAACGAGATCCAAGACGGAGACGTTGTACTACTAGCGCCAATGTACGGTGTATCAGGTATGCCTGAACTGTTCCCCATGACAGTTGCAACTATGAAGCATCTATTAACAAAAGATGTAAGCATAATCGTAGTCAGCTTCTGGACACAGGGACCATTGGTCTTTAACACGCTCCTCGAACAAGTAGACCCAGCCGATTATGGCTATGTCTACGGTGAGGACTGGATAAGACTAGGATACGTACCCGGTGGCGAGACTGCAATGGGCAGCTTCGGCGCTAGCATACATAACACTGTAACGGCTGACTATGTTGAAGGAAGACCCCTAAGCTCGTTCCCCATGATGGATGATATCCAAACCGGCGAGGACATCGATGTAATCGTAAGCTTCGAGACAGGAACACCAGGAACACCCGAATGGATGAGACAGTTCCAAGCCCCCTTCGGAACAGACCAGATCACAGGCTGTATCGGCGTATCTGTATCAGGAATGATACCCTACGTCAACTCAGGGCAACTAAAAGCCTTGATGCCAGGACTAACCGTATCAGCAGAATACGAGATACTCTTGGAGAAGCCGGGTCTAGCTGTTGCGGGAGTAGACGCTGTATCAACTCTGTCTCTTATACACATCTGACGCTGCCGACGAATTAGACGGTGTAGATCTCGGTGGTCGCCGTATCATT
>CALGBN010000094.1 GCA_937877765.1 Candidatus Bathyarchaeota archaeon
AATAATCTTACGGTGGCGGTTGACGAGGACTTGCCCATAATCGCGGTGGTATTGAATAACAAGCTACTGGGCATGGTGGCTCAGTGGCAGCGGTTGTTCATGGATGGAAGACTCTCGACGGTATCGCGTGACTACTCTGTGGATTACACTGAGTTATCCAAGACCTATGGTGCTCATGCGGTGAAAACCGAGACCCTTGATGAGTTCAATAAGGCGATGCGTGAGGCGGTGGACGCTGACTATACTACTGTGATCGAGGTGCCTATTGACCCGAATGAGAACGTGTATCCTCATATTCCACCGGGGATGGGTTTAAAGGATATATTAACAGATGATTGACCATGAGTCTTAACGTAATCAGTTTCCTCGTGGAGAACAAGCCCGGTGTGCTGTTTAACATCAGTAACACCATCAGGCGTAAGAACTTCAACATCCACAGTATCACTGCTATCGCCGGTGAGCATGAGGATACGACGCGGATCACCATCACAAGTAAGGCTGATGCCCATGAGATCGATAAGCTGGTGGAGCAGATGTCTAAGATGGTGGATATAATCAGGGTGAAACGACTCGACCCACTCAGGACTATTCAGCGTGATCTTGCTTTGGTGAAGCTTCATACGGCTGACCCGATGGCGCAGGAGGAGGCTTTGGAGATTATTAACAAGTACAAGGGCTTGATATTGGATATTAAGCCAGATACTGTTATCGCTCAGATCACTGGATCGGTGAATGAGGTCACTGATTTCCACGCGGAAGTAGGTCACATTGGTGTAATTGAGTCTGCTCGTACAGGTATCACTGCCATCGAGAAGGGCTGGGTTACCCTAATGGAAAAGTAATTTCCCTTTTTCTTATCGTTCACTATTTTAGTCTCCACCACGTTACGCATATGATTAACAATGTGTCAACTCGCTGCTTATATCGGAGACAGAGCCATCGCACCACTGTTAATGGACGCGCTTCGTCAACAGGAGGGCTATTTTGGTGGACAGGCAACAGGCTTGGCGGTAATGGAAAAGAATCAACTGAACTGGATTAAACAGCCGGGACCAGTAGACCATGTAGTAGCGAATAGCAATATCATGGGTTTATCTGGGACAACTGGTTTCGCACATAGTAGGCTTAGCGCCACTAGTGTAACTGATGAGCGGTATAATCGTGCAAAGAATGCGCATCCCTTCACTAGCACTGATAACAGGATCGCTTTGCTGCATAATGGGATTATTACCAACTATGAGCAGCATTGGGCTGAACTAGCAAAACAGTACAGCTTCAAGAGCTATAACGAGGGCATCAACTACATCACAGACAGCGAGGTAGCAGTCCACATGATAGATGCCCTAAGAAAACATGGACTGTGCATGGAAGACGCTGTAAGAGAGACCGCAAACCGGCTTGAAGGCATGGTTTTACTCGTAGTGATGAGCGTGGATGAGCCTGAGACCATTTATATCACAAACTGGATACAGGCATGCACCTTGGCTGTCGGGGACAACGAGACCATGTTCAGCAGTAGTCCCCTTGGATTCAAACACGTAGAAGACGAGTTCAACATATTCACTGCCCCAAGAAACAGCCTAATCAAGATGACAAGAGACGGTTTCAATATAACACGACTAGACCCTTGCAGAGATGCTCCAGCTACACAGATAGATAGAATGGGTTTCAGAGACGCAGTTATCAATGTTCTAGGCGAGAAAGGAAAACAGACTTGTCTTGAACTCTTACTAGATTTGAATGAGAGTGGTGGCGAGAATATGTTCGGTATCAGTCTTGAGGAGTGGAAAGAGCTTCAACGCATTGGATGGGGAGACCAGAACCAGATAACGCACTGTCTGAACCTCATGGTGGAAGAAGGACTAATCAACCGGGATATTGAACCACGTCCTGAGGGGGGCGTTGTGGTTCCTAGGGTGGTCTGGAGTCTTCCCTAAGTCGCTATTTTTCACAAATATGTGTATGTATTTTGCTTTAAGCGCAAATAATATATATGATTTCTGCGTTAGTAACAATAGTCCTCGGAAAAGTGTTCATTGATCATGTTTACCGATGAACCGTGTTTCTGCCTCCGAGGAATTTTTTCCACTCCATTATTTCAAAGCGAGCTTGCCGTCCATCACTAGCACGCTTTTCCCCATGAGGTGAACCCTGTCACCATGGTCTTCTACGGTTAGTGAACCACCTCGTTTTGATGCCTGATAGGCGTGCATTCGCTTCTTTCCAAGAAGTTTACTCCAGTAGGGCGTTAGTACTGTATGGTTTGATCCTGTGACGGGGTCCTCGTTTACTCCCATGAGGGGTGCAAAGTGTCTTGAAGTGAAATCATAGTGGTTGAATCCCGGAGCGGTTATCATTGTGGCTCTCCACCCGAGAGGATTCTCTGCGTCCTTGAGTGCGTTGAAATCGGGGGAGACGTTTCGCAGGGTCTCGTATAAGTCGAGGTGTATCATGAGTTTCTCGTTTCCCGGGCTGTACTGGACATCAACCCATTCATCTACGCCTAGGACTTCTAAGACTTGTATCTGTGGTTCTACTCTGTGGGGTGGGTTTGCTGGGAAATCCATCAATACACCATCACTTGTATTCTCTGCGTACAGGGTGCCTGCTTGTGTTTGGAATCTTATTCGTTTCTCTGGTATCCCTATGTGTTTAAACAATAGGTGTGCTGCTGCGAGGGTCGCGTGTCCGCAGAGGGGCACTTCTCTGACTGGTGTGAACCATCTGAGATGATAGAAGCCGGGGTCCAGTTTTTCCATAAAGGCAGTCTCGCTTAGATTCATCTCGCTACTGATGTCTAGGTAGAGGGATTCAGGTAGGTTGGTGGGCATCATGCAGATTGCTGCTGGGTTTCCCTTGAATGGGGTCTCTGTGAATGCGTCCAGTTGGTAAAAGTCAACCAAGTCTGCTATGGTATGAGTCCTGTTTTTCTATTATTTGGTGTTATCCTTTTCTGAAACAAGTTAACATGAGGTTTTGGTATTGATCTGACGGCGTTTTTGTACTGATATAGATCGAAAAGAAGCTGTTTTAGGGCTGTTTTTGTGTTTTTAGGGTTGGTTTCAACTGTGCCGCGTTCCCCCCACCCCTCCCTGTTGGCGGCTATTCTCAGGGGTGTGTGAATATATAATAATCATCAGGTTATTCATTATTCGTGGCTTCTCGTAGAGCAGTTGGTAGTCTCATAGGCATAGGGTTCCTACTGATGATTATCGCAGTGGGAGTAAACTATTACAATCTACGTACAAACGTGGAGCGCCAAAGCAATGTCATCATACAAGACATGGCGGAGTTTGATCAACAAGCAGCTGACGAAGCATTAACCATACAGTACGCGGAGTTGACGCTGGGAAACAGCCTGAACCTCTCAATCAAGAA
>CALGBN010000095.1 GCA_937877765.1 Candidatus Bathyarchaeota archaeon
ACCAAAGTGCCTCGATCATCTTGCCGTTGTATCTTGTTGCCTCGATTCCTAGACATCGGCTGATTACTATACGCTTCAATATAGATTAGAAAGGGGTGGGGAAAATATGGGGTTATTGGTTGGCTTTTTCGCGCCAGATTTTTTCCTGTTCTGGGTGTTCTGCGAAGAACTTGTCAATGATCTGGTCACAAGTTGTCTGTGCCTTTGTTAGTGCTTCCTTCATTTTGATTGTTGTAAGTTTTCCATTCTTCTTCAGGAAGTTTCCGTCACAGATTACGTGATCAATGTCACCCGGCATACCATAGAGAAATACGCTAGTGATGGGGTCACGTGTGGGTGTGATATAGGGGTTCATCAGATTGAATGTGATGATATCTGCCTTCTTACCCACCTCAAGACTACCAACCTTATCATCTATTCCAAATACTTCAGCTCCACCTCTGGTGGCAAGCTCAAACATCTTATAGAAACTTGGACGAGTAGTTCGTCTCGACCCGTTTATCATTCCAAGATATCCACCGGTTTTAGAGCCTCGCGCGATTACCCCGTTTCTCTGTTTTCTAATGAGGTCGGTCATGTCATGATAATAGTCGTCAGTGCCAAGTCCGATAGGTATGCCCATATCTATCCAGTCGATCAATGGACTCTCAACACTGTGACAGTGAAGAATAGCCATTCCCTTCTCCTTGATTAACTGGAAATCCTTTGCTGTACCATATGTAAGATGTGCACCGCTTAGCTTCTCATCCATTACGCCGAGATCATAGAGATGCTGAGGAGGTGTTTTTCCATATAGCTTCTTTACCTGCCTGTACTCACGCATGCTCTGACTCAAGTGAGTTGTCATATAGAGATCATGTTCAGTGGCAAACTCTTTGAAATCAAGGTAAACTTCGGGCTCCGTCATATCAGGCGCCTTGGGGCACATCAGTGTAGTGATTCTGCCATCTGCTTTTCCATGCCAGTTAAAGTAAAGATCCTTTGCTCGTTTAACTGCCGCGTCTCTTTTCTCAGGCAGGTATACGAACTCACCGTGTTTGAGTTTCTCAAGGTCAACGTGTTCAACATCACCTGCAATTATACACCGGTTACCAGCCTCGTTTACAGCATTCGCGTAACCATTAGGATAAGTATAAACCAGCATACTTGTGGTGCATCCACCGTAAATGAACTCAGCACATGAGGCGAGGCCCAGTGTCTCCATCTGCTCAGGGCGGCGGTATCCCTCTAAAGGCAGATTAGTCTCAAAGAAATCCCCCATTAACTCGTATACACCCCTGAAGTATTGCTGCAAATGACTATGGGCGTTGACAAAACCGGGCATAACTAAATGGTGTTTAGCATCTACTGTGTACTCGGGGTCGGGAACCTTGATGTTTTCGCCTATCTCGACTATCTTGTCGTCAACAATGTGTATGTCTCCTTCAGGGATGATGGTCTTTTCTTTATTCATCGTAACGATGAAGCCGTTTTTTAAGAGAATATCATGTGTCATATATAGATCTCCGTTGTTATGCAAGTAGACGCATATTCCCTACTTAAAATATCCCTGATAATGGAATAATAATCGGTATCTAGATGGAATAACCATAAAATACCATTCTGAACGATAAAGAGTCAAGAAAAAAACCTAGGTAATACTATGGCTGACTCTAAGGACCAAGAATCACTCGATCTAATTTTCCACATACTACAGGAGCATGAGGAAAGGTTTGAAGTCATTGAGAAACGCCTTGATGAGATTAGAAAGATTGTCGAGCATTTTGGGCCCATAGTAAATAAATTGTCAAAAACAGACCAAAAATCTGAGCCAGTAAAGCTTGATGTACCTTATAGCATACTGATAGTTGATGATGACCCTAACGTAGTTAAGACATTCAAGATGATTCTGGAAAGCTCAGGGTACACGGTAGAATCAGCCTCAAACGCTTTGGACGCTTTAAGAAAGGCCAGTAGACTGCATTTTGATTTGGTTATTATCGATATGAACTTACCTGATACACTTGGTGACGAGCTAGCTAAGAGACTTGTTTCAACAAATAATAAACTCCGATTAATAATGATCACCGGATACAGTAACTATAAGGATCAGCTCGAAAAAATACCGGGAATAACACAGATACTAATGAAACCAGTAAACCCTGAGGACCTTTTATCTGCCACTAGAAAAACACTAGAAAAAATATGAGAGGATTATTCTTCCTCAACTCTATCAGCGAAGTAATCAGGATCATTCCCAAGATAGATTGAATTAGGTTCACCACATTTTGGGCAGAAACGATCCTCGTATCGTATTTGAGCACCGCACTTGTGTACACCCCATAGCTGAGCACCACAGTTAGGACAATATTTGGCGTGAGTTTTTGGATGAGGACCCTGACTCAGGATTTCCCTGATCTCTGTTTTACAGTAGGCACAATGGCCTTGTTTGACAAGGGACTCCATAGTTTTTTCTCTGTTTTACAGAGTATTAAAGGTTAAGAGCGACTAAGCTGACAGGCTCGACAGATTTCACCCGGAGTCGGTGCACCACAAATCTTGCAACGATTGAGTACCTTTGTTTCTGGTTCACCGCGTATCTTGAGTCCAGTTTGATAGACAATGTACTTGGTTCCGGGTCGTTTGTACTCCATCTGGTTAAGGAATAGTCTTGCGTCAGACCTCATAGCCTCATCCGCGTATGGACAGGGAAGGCTCTGGAACTCTAGTTGATTGATGAAAGCATAGTAGGTTGTCTCGCGTTCAGGTACCTCACAGAGGGGTTTTACTCGTCGGATATATTCGCCCAGGGATTGGCCGCCGGGGTTAAACGCATCTATCCTGTTGGTATCGCCTCGGAGTATATTCAGTAATACTGATTGAGCCATATCGTCCAGATTATGTCCAGTTGCTAATCTATCAGCTTCAACCTGTTTAGCAGCTTCATTGAGCGCCCTTCTTCTCAAAACCCCACAATAACTACAGGTTCCCAGTTCTCTTGGCTTCACGGCTATCTCATCCATTGTCTCGTCGAACAGGTCTCTGAAGCTGATAGTATGCATCTCTATCCCAAGGTTCCTGCAGTTTTTCTCTGCGAGTCTAAGCGCTTCATCTCTATACCCTGAGACGCCCTCGTCAATACAAACCGCGATTAACTCAGCGTTTGGTCTACTCGACTCTATAGTGTGTAACAAGTGAAGCAAGGCGAGACTGTCTTTTCCCCCTGATACCCCTACTGCAATCCTACTGTTCCACTCGAACATATCGAATTTGTTGATGGTGCGTTTGACCCGTTCAATCATGGTTTCATTGAAACAGTCTGGGCATAGTCTTTCCCCTGAGTAATCACGGTAATAAGTTGAAGGCTTATTGTTGCATCTTGTGCAGGGGGTTGACATTGTTCTGGTGTTGGGTTGGGTGAGATAAAAATCTAGCCGCCATGCACCACGGACAGTAATACTAGTTCTTGGTTGGGCTGTGTAGGGGTCTTAGTTCCTTGTAGGTTGTTGACTTCTACGCCATCAAGCATTATCAGAGCATTGGGTATAGGGCTATCCACAGATTCATCCCATAGCTCTTTTCGGAGGGCGTCATCATCGTCCATCATCTGTTTGATAATTGAACCAACTGTTGAGCCATCTGGGGCATCGATTATCATCTCTTTTGATCCCCCCGCGTCCCGTAAGACCCCTAATAGACGTATCTTAACCCGCATACTCCCTTATCCCCTCCATGCTCTATTTATTCTTCACGAGTTTCGCGATAAAGAACCCATTGGACGCATGCTTATATGGATAAAGCCGCTGTGCCTCATCAAGCCCCCTTCGCCCCCTGTCACCTATTCTTGGAGAAGCCTCAACGAGACTATACTCAGGGTTTCTAGCAAGAAGACTCTGGACCACTTCCTCATTCTCCTCAACGGTAACACTACAAGTACTGTAAACCAGTGTCCCCCCATCTCGGAGACGCCTTGAGGCGTTCCATAGGATACGTTTCTGTAGCTCCGCCATGTTTTCTATGCTATTGGGGGTTAAACGCCATTTGCTGCTTGGGGTCTTATGAAATAAACCAGTTCCACTGCAAGGGGGATCTACTACAACTAGATCAGCATCTACTTTTGGTAGTGTTTCTGGTTTTGATGCGTCTGCTTGCACTGGTTTCGCGTTTGTTACACCAAGTCGCTCCATGAGGTTTTCCCAGTTCTGAAGTCTCCTACGGTTATAGTCGATTGAAAGTATTCGTCCTGTGTTTTCCATCATTTGAGCATAGTGACTTGTTTTGACGCCGGGTGCCGCACAGACATCCAATA
Source organism: Candidatus Bathyarchaeota archaeon (assembly GCA_937877765.1). Taxonomy (GTDB): domain Archaea; phylum Thermoproteota; class Bathyarchaeia; order TCS64; family TCS64; genus RBG-16-57-9. Next base: position 4,289 of record CALGBN010000095.1, read on the forward strand.
TTATATCATCTGGTTTTGGGTCAGCTACTATTCCTGCAAGGATACTTGCCTTGTCTTGAATTATGAATTGTCCCTCCCTGTATTCGGGGGTATCTGTTATGCCCTCATAGTCTAATAGTCTGTATGCATCGGGTAGCTTGGGTTCCTGAACCATTTGGAATCCTTTCTCGTATAATGCGTCTAAAGAATCAGAGTCAGCTTTGAGGGTGTTTACCCGCAGATAACTTGGATAATCAACGTACTCAATCATACTCCGGGTTTGTTGTTCACCAAACTCGTTGAATAACTCAGCAACATACCATGAAGGATGGAAATACTTGTAGGCTAGTCGTTGAGTGTCGCTGATCTCGTTGAAGGGTATACTCATCAAGGGTATAAGATCAGGTATATCCTGAGCGGGCTTGTATTCTCGTTTTCTAAGGATAGCCCTAATATGGTCTACTAACTCGTACGCATATGCTAATGGCTCGTCACTGTAGTGTACTAGGTATGTGTATAGTCTAAGAAAGCTACGTAAACCAATCTGCAGATTACCCAAATTATTAGGCTCAAGGGCAGCATCAACGAGAAAATCAATGGCGTTCAACCTTCGCATAGTCTCATAGACAAGTATTTTCGCCTCATCAACAACTGTTTTATCGTTTATTCTGAGTTGTCTTACGGTTTTTCTGATGGCAGCATCCTCGTTTAGCCGCTCTAACTCTATCCAGCTAAGCGACTCTACGGCAAGGGTCCACATATATGACAAGATAATGGGTTCAATGAACCCGCATTATAAAAAACTAGGCGCTAGTATCGATCTCAACAGAGCCATCAGCACTAATAGTCGCCTTGGCGTGACGCAAAGCCCAACAGCTAATCACAATACCAACAGGCAAGCTAGCTGGGTGACGAGCAGCCATCTCCACGTGCACATCAAGCACGCTTGGCCCCTCACCGAGGCCCATGGCACCAATCTTTAATTCGTTGAGTTTCTCGTAGAGTTCCTCTTCTATTTCAGCCACCTTCTGGTTACTGTTACGTACTTTGAATGGTTTCAATAAGGCGTTTTTCGCTAGCTTCATACAGAGGTCTTCACCGCCTCCAACACCGACACCTACGAAGTATGGTGGACAACCAAGACTTCCAGCTTTAGCAACTGCTTCCACCACGAATTGTTTTACACCGGTTATGCCTAGTCCAGGTTTGAGCATTCTATGAGCTGCGACGTTAGTGCTTCCACCTCCTTTGGGCATGGCAATAATCTCCATACTGTCTCCAGGAACT
>CALGBN010000096.1 GCA_937877765.1 Candidatus Bathyarchaeota archaeon
TTTTCAAGCAGAAGACGGCATACGAGATGTAGAGAGGTCTCGTGGGCTCGGAGATGTGTATAAGAGACAGTCTCTACGTAGCAGATAACCGCGGAAAACCGCAAGTGAGATCGGATAAACCCCGGGCGGGAACCGATTCATAAGATCGGCGCATTAGCCCCCTCTGCCACCATAGCTCAGTCAGGGTATTGGGTTTGAAATATGTATATAGTTTTCTGAATGTTTCATTTGATGTGTGTTAGAAGGATAAGTGAGAATGTGGTCCCGCCCGGAATCGTGGGTTCGAATCCCATCCATGGTGCCAAACACCTAGATGAGGTTTGAAACCTTGCGGTATTCTATCTGTGGCGCGTTTGGTTTGGAGTTCATGTAGGTGATTCTTCGTTTAAAGTGGGGCACTTGGTCTCTGGGTAATACTAAGCTGAGCACTAGTCGTTCTCGTCTGGGTCTGTTTTTGGTGTCTCGTCCCCATGTGTAGCGTTCTTCTTTGATTTCCCCGTATTCCTGCATTTTTGTGATCACCTTCGCATCGTTATTGTGGTGGATTTGAACCTCCACCTCGTAGAGGTCTATCCTGGTCGGTGGCTGTGGTCTGTCTTGTTGCTGCAGTGTCACCTTATCGCCTCCAGTAGCAGCCGATACTGGTTTCACAGAAACACTGTTCATCGGTTAGATAGCATTTGTATCTGTCCTGGATTAAGCCCTCATCTATCCACTGTTTTATGATGCACCTGTCCTTGAAGGACTGGCGTCTGCTGTCTCTCTCAGATAAATATAGGGCAAGACAGAGGCTGTAGACTCCTATCGTGAAGCAGAAAAGCAGCCTTAAACCCGGTTCTCTGTGGAGTAGCTCAAAAAAAGTGATTATTCCACTCATTTACTGGCCTCCAGTAGGGTGGTTTGCTCTGGGTGGCATACGTCACGCATAAAGATGTAGCAGCTGTGCTGTCTGCATTTACTGATTGACCAATTCACTGTATGTCTGCGCCCATTTCTGCAGCTACGGGGCATGGGGAGAAGCTCCTGGTTTCTCAGCAGCATCCTTTTCTCTGTCTCTGGGATGGGGCTTTGCTTATAGAACTCAGATTCAGGGTCTAGCTTCATGCCTTTACCTCCAGAGTCCAGGCTTCATTATGGCCAGTGGTCCACTTGAATATGGTCTCAGCTTTATCCTGTCTACACTGTTTGACTCGCTGGACTGCATCCAGCCACCAGCTCCATTTATGAAACTCCTCCTCTGCAGCTGCTGCCTCATCGTTATACATCTCACAGTTTTCACAGTCCATGTGGGTGCAGAGTGTGCATTTGTCCCAGGGCTTGTAGCTGTGTTCTAAGCGTTCTACCTCAGCTGGTGTGAGCTCCAGGGTCTCAGTCACTGCTCTACCTCCTCTAGTAGCTTGCGTCCATACGGTGTGAGCTCTAGGCCTTTGCCATTATAGCTATAATCTAGCTGGAGTATTCCCCATTTTCTGAGGCTCCTGCGCTGGCTATTGGTTAACAGCTCACGGGGCGCTACTCCTCTGTCTAGTTTCTGCAGCTCATCAATGAAGCTATAAACTAGGTTCTGGTTGCTTACTTGCTCCAGGTCTAGACACTCAGTCACTGCTGGGCCTCCATGCGATACTGCAGAGCAAATACTAGGACCGTTAAAGCCAGGCCTACTGTGAAGCATAGCACCGTGAAACGGGGAGCTGCCTCAATCACTGCGCTGCCTCCTCTCTCACCATGTGAGCTGCAGCCTCCCTGATGGTGTTCTGATGAGAATAGTGCCTGGCATCTGCAGCAGCTGGTCCCTTACGGTCTCAAATTTCTCTGGGCTCCAGCCTAGTTGATACTGTAGCGCTTGGTCTAGTGCTCCGTGATATTGTTGATCGGGTTCGTATTTGCGCCATTGTTGGGCTTTTTCCTGGTAGTCCCATAGGAGATCAATGAGCTGCAGCTGGTCCCTGCTGTATTGGGTCCAGTAATTCCAGATATCCTGCACCTGGTCTGGTGCCTGGATTAGTTGCTGCTGGCTCATTGCTGGGCCTCCTGGAATATCTCCGGGTAATCCTCCAGGTATGTGGGTTCAAGGTGTCCCCGTCCATATTTCTCCCTGACGTAGCGGATTCTCTGAGTTATCCAAAGCCTGTATAGGCGCAGGTCTCCCTTGACGAATCTTGTGCCATAGGGTGCTTTTACCTGAAAACTCCAATATGCTACCGTGTAGCCTTGGGTCCAGGTTCTTCCTCCTTTGCCTCTGGGGACTCCGTTATATTGAATCACGAGATCAGGTTCACGGATTCTTAGCTCTGGGGCTTCGATGTCACTGGGTCCATAGAATTCAGGGTGTAGTCGGTGGACCTTGATCATGTGCATGACTAGTCCTTGCTGCATGAGTAACTTGCCGCATAGTCGGCACTCGTAGACGTTCACTGTTTACCACCTCCATACAGGTAATGTCCCGGTCTAGGCTGCGTCACCTCACGGGTTTTCTCCATGTATCTAAGGTAGCGTAGTACCTCGTCCTCGCGTAGCTTCAACGCAGCTGCAATATCCCGGGGTTTACATGGTTTACCGGATTCCTCTAACAACCTCAGCACCCGGTTCATACGCTGCATGTTGGATTGGGTCTCTTTAACCTCGCCTTTGACGTGGACCCTGAACCCCACGAACTCAACGGGGCTCTCCGGAGCAAGTAACGCGTATTCAGCGGTTTTACGCGGGTGTCCCCACGCCTCTAACTGGTTCCAGATGGTCCACGATATAGTGATGCATCTTGGACTACAATAGATTCAGGCGTCTCTGCAGTAAGTGAAATCTATAGTAACTATGAGGTAAACGTTGTAGGTCAAGTTAATTCATCAGGTTTCTATGATGGAATGCCTGTTGAAATGACTGGACAAGAGACGGGATATACTAATGGCTATATAACCGACTTGGAACAAGATGTTAATAGCGCCTTCTATACAACGTTATATGACCAAACCTTTGCGGATTATTCCTCTCAAGGTGGAGATAGCGGAGCACCTGTCTATAACAAGTATTATGAAGGCGGTGGCTGGAATGCAAACGCTCTCGGAATACATGTTGGTACCACCGGTGGGGGTGACAAAGTATTCAGTCCAGTAAACAATATAGAGGACGATTTTAACAAAGACATAGACTTTACAGGTGGAGGTTAATCCCTCTTTTTTTATACTATTTGAAATTCAATAAAGTATTGGATATCATTATCATCTTTAAACCGTATCTCTTGTATTACTCTATATACTCCTTGTTCTAGTATGCTGACATCTATGTTCCATTCAGTTATTGAGAGCGGATCTTGTATTATTTCGCCTTCGTTAATTAGTGTGTTATTAGAAAGATGTTTTTCCACTCGAATCCATGTTTCATTTACATATATTTCTAACTTATATGTTAGATTATAATGTATTTTATAATTATTGCTATTTAATATATGTAATATTAAAAAATCATTATTATTCTTATACTCATTAAAGTATAGTGTAACATTTTCTTTTTTCATATAGTTTAACTGTGTGATGTTTTGTGGTACATAATTAGGATCTATATTTTTTTCAAAACCAAATCCTATTTTTTCTATTGTTGTTTGGTTGTTTATAACTAATATGCTTGCGTAAATAAGGGTGATGCTGATGAGTATACCAAAACCTATTAACCACTTTTTTACGCTTGTCATTATTAATCATAATCTAATCCTTATAATAGAATATAACTGTTATTTTCACATACGTATTGAAAAATATTGTATGGTTTTGAGTTTTTTGAACTTGCAATTAATCATTTATATTGTTGAACTAACTGAAGGGTACTTCTCAATGAATACTATTTTGATTTAAAAAAAGGTTTACTCGATAAAACAATTCATAAACCATCAGACAAAAATAGCCCTTACGCCTTACACTGCCGTGGTCTTCGACCTCGACGGAACCCTAGTTGAGAGCAACATCGACTACGAGAGGATGGGGGAAGAGATCAAAATACTCCTTGATGAGATGGGGATGCAGACAAAGGTCGAGGACAGGCGCAAGGCGTACATGGTTATCAGGGGAGGAGCAGAGAGCCTCCTAGAATACGGGCTCCCGCTAGAGAATCTAGACGCCACATTGATTAGGCTCGATGAGATACTGAACAAAATCGAGCTAGAGGCTATACCTACCACGCTCCTGAAGCCGAACGCAGTCGAGACCCTCCAGAAATTAAACGAAAAAGGATATAGGCTTGGCATCGCAACGAGAGGCCACGGAAAATACGCGCAGGAGACCCTCAGAAAGTTCGACCTTACCAAATACTTCCACTGTGTTTTAGCATGAGACGAGACAGAGTATCCGAAACCCGATCCAAGACATCTGCTCTCTATCATCGAGATGATAGGGGCAGACCCCACAAAGACCTTGTATATCGGAGACACCACGACAGACCTCACCACCACAAAGGCAGCTAAATTAGAATTATAATAGTTGCTCAATTAAGGTATATCGAAAACAAAATGAAATAAATTATCTACTAAATTTGGCAAAAGGTTTCTGGTGTGTCTCTTCTATTTTGAAGTGTTTTCTCAGTACGGTGTCGATGTAGTTGCTTCTCTTGCGGTTTTCCTCTTTGGCTGCCTCGTCTACCCTGTTAAGCACATCTACGCTGAGTGAGATCGACACTTTTTCCTTCATCATAAACCTCTATAATAATATTCAATTTCCATGATACTAATATTTGTTGCTCTTATTTCCTACTTTTTCTCACCCACTTTTTTATCCCTCATTTAACAAGAACAAAACGTATAGAGGTATCAGGCCCTGTCCGAGAAAAAAACCCCGATTGGGAAACTGTCATCCAAGGATAGGTTGGAAAATCTACGACGTAATCCATGGAAAAATCTCAGTGATAAGCCCGGAGTCGTCATCAAGAGCACGGCTCAGAGGAGACCTTAGCCGTGTCGGGGCTGCTACATGGGCTCAGACGGGTCCTCTGGGGGGCGTCAGTTCCCAAGGCTAAGCGGTACGGTGAGACCAGTACACCCACCAGTAGCACCTATTATCAGGGTATGAATCAGGATTACCGCTGGTTCAGGCAGGACGAGATAGTAAGGAGCTGTATAACGGCTAACGCGTTTTTCTCATCCCTACAGGGATTCGAGACTTCAACCGAAGATGAACAATACAGCAGCCTCAAAGAAGAAATCGATGAACTCAACAAGAAACTAAACCTAGACCAAGCACTCTACATCGCCCAAGTTAAACGAAGCATCTACGGTAAAGCAGGCTTCGAGATAATCAGAGGCAGTGATGGACTACCCGTTGAGTTACTGAGCCTGCAGAGCGACCAGCTGAAGCCCGATCTGGATGAGAACTGGAAGCTAACAGGTTACACCTACAAGGGCAAGGAGGGCTTCTACGAGCCAGACGAGGTACTCTACTTCACGAACCTTCAACTAGAGTCAGACCGACTGGGGCTCAGCGATGTCGAGCCAGTCCGAAGCATCTGCCAGGCACGCCACGAGCTCCTCAGGGAGAACTTCCCCGAAATCGTCAGAACCATATGGGCACCCTATGTGATACTGAAAGCAGACACTAGTGGGTTACCCAGAAGCGAAGCAGAAGCCGCCTTGGATGATCTCGCGGAGATAGCCCGTGCCGGTAAGAGCTTGGCGGTGAATGAGAGCGTTGAGGCTACTGTCGTCGATATCACGCCGGATATCGCGAGCCTCAACCATATGCTGGACAAGCTGGAGCAGTCTATCATAGGGGCCTTCCAGACCCCACGGTTCCTACTGGGGAAGCCCATCGAGAACAGGGCCACAGCGTTCGCCGAGCTGGAGACCTATGTACGGGGTGTCGTGAACAAGAACCAGCGATACCTCAAGCGGGAGGTTGAGCATCAGTTATTCGATCCATGGACACGGGTAATCCAAGAACTCGGCGAGAACGCGCCACTGCCTGTGCATGTCCGGCTTGTCTGGAACCCTGTGCGGGCTATGGATATCTACAATATGGCTGACGCGGCGGCGAAGCTCTACGGCAGCTATGGTCAGGGCCTACTCGGGGAGCACAAGGATAAGCTCTGGGAGCTAATGGGCTGGGACCCATCCGAACTGGAGGCTGAAGCATGAGCAAGATGCTGCGCTTCATCGCCGGGGTCCACAGGGTAGAGGCTGGGGAGGTTAACGAGGCTACCTTCTATGTGATGAACACCACCGTGAACAGGAACGGTTGGGGGGTCTCGGATAAGGCTCTGGAGGAGGCGCTGCCGACGCTCCATGACAAGCCTTTGGGGTGTGGACCAGACTACAAGATAGATGTCCACTACCCCGAGCCCATGAACGTCGGGATCTTCTACAAGGCCACCAAGCCAGACGGCTACGCACTAGGCACAGCCACCATCACTGATGAATACGTGTGGGAGAAGCTGACCGCCGGTGAGTGGGGCCCCATATCGGTGGTGATTAACAGCTTCCGGGAGACCTGCAGCAAATGCGGAAAGGTGATCACGGAGCTAGAGGACCCATG
>CALGBN010000097.1 GCA_937877765.1 Candidatus Bathyarchaeota archaeon
CATGGGCGTTTAGCCGCTGCTCTATGCCTCTTAGTAGCTGTGCCTTGTGTGCTAGGCATAGCCGGGGGTCTTTTTCCGCTGCGTCCCATGATATGAGGCGGTCTATGAATTCTGTCCAGTCCAGGGATTCTATCTCGTAGATGTCTCTGATCCGTGGTATGGGTCTGTAGCATAGGTGGCTACGGGCTAGTGTTTTTTCAAATGGATCCGCCTCTTCATCGTCGCTTGCTTCTATATGGATACCGTTCTCGGCTACAACACCCATCACGGCTTTGAATGCCTTAGGGCTAAGATCAACTAAATACTCCCTGAGAACCGCCTCCTCATCTATACAGGTAAGACATAACTCGCGGTCCTGCGGATTGATCACCTGATCTTTATCAAATATCAGAATAGGCGGGTTGGTGTTCTCTGTCTGAGCAGTGTAAATAATCCATACATTGTCTATTCGTTGTAACTTATTGCTTTGTACCGGATACTGCTTAGTGTAGAGATGTGATACGTTGAAGAACTCAACCGTAGGATTCATGAAGCGATCCCACTCACCCAACATAAACAACCTCCCTAGAATACTGGTAAAAGGTAAAGGCGGTAAAATTGGTAAAATACCGGTGTAAAAATTTACGATTTTTACCGTTTTTACCGTGTTGACCTTTACCACTTGGTATAGAGAATCGATGCGTTAAGCGGGTACAGGTATCAATTTTCACCATTTTTTCATATCTCCGAATCACTGGTAAAGGTCAGGGTGGGAAAACTGGTAAAATCGGTAAAATTGTATTTTTGTTGGTTTACATGGTTTAGCCAATTATGTTGATACTTTGTCAATTCAAGGATCCCTCCAATATTGATTTCTCAGATTGAGTTTCTGGGTTAGAAGCGGGTTGTAGTTTAGTGGTTGAGTCTGCGAATCGGATACATAAAGGTCTATTAGTCAGGTCTGTCCGGAGAAGCGTAATCCTTCTTCCTAAATAACTCTCAAAGTCTGGAATACAAGCAAGTTCCCTTGGAGGTACTACTACCTTTAATCCTCTAAAACTGACCATACCAACGGCGCGATCAACACTCAAAACAACACCAACTACCTCCTCCCATTCATCAAGCCTCTTTACCCAAGTATCAAAGCGAATGGGCAAACCATCTGGATAAGAACTCAAGAAACCACCTCCAACACGATAGTACCCGTTTCTGGATACTTGTCAAAACCTCTTTGGCTAACTTTCGCTCCCGCCAACAGGGACTCGTATAGATAAAACCTCAAATAATGTTGATAGTTATCCCCGGGGTCATCATCAGAGTCTGTGCCAGTGTCACGCTGCTGAAAAATACACTTTGCAGATGCTGGTTTATACTCCACATTCTCATCAACCTCAACACTGGACACATATTCACAATCAGATCTCCCTGTTTTTTGTAACAAAGTTTGTACAAAGTTAACACCTCTTATGGTCTCACTAGCTATTCTAGTACTACAAGAGTTGAAGTCGAACACCCAAGACCTTAACAGCAGATAAAAACCGTAGATATAACAAAAAATCGATAAACCTACAACGGCTACCCATCCATAATATACAACAATTACCCCTGTAAACGTAAGTTGAACGAGCCCTGACCAAAGTGTTTTTTTAACATACTCAAAAATCCAGTCAACCGAATAAAAGGCTCCAAATATAGCTGCGAAGATTAATAGCGCCCTAACTACTTCGACGATAAAATCATTAAGGCTATTAGTGAAGACACATTTTAGTAGACTACCAAATATATACAATAATGCTGCTCTTGGCGTGTAGGTCTTTATTCTGTTAGGTGTCTGGTTAATCTCCCATGAAAGCTTTGCTGCAATATAGTTAAGGCTGGTATCATGTTGTTTCCTATTTGGAGGAGCTTGTACATGGGGTATGGGTCTTAGACAATCTGGCAAGGTTTTTAGCTGTATCAGTTTAGTTGACCTCCATTACATCTAGACCTAGAGCTTTTCGAACATCATCATTATAATACTCTAAAGCGGCTAGCTCTTTTCGGACCGCTCTCCGTATGAAAGCAGCCAATGGTTCGCCCCGAGCTGAACACACAAAGTCAAGTAGCTCTCGATCACCTTTGTTTAATCTTACACATATCTGCTGCATTCTTTTCAATCCTTTACAATCGCTACTCCGTACAGTCATTTTGAACAATATAATAGTTTACTTACGAATACCGCCATAACGTTAAATCAGCTTATATATTCTTTATATACTATCATAAACCTGTTCAGAAGTAACGTTAAATGCCGTAGAGTGTGTAAAAATTTACATTTTAGTGTCAATTTATTTCTATGTAACTAAACAGTTATGCCATCATTACTGATAATGAATCCATTCTTTTTTATTTAAAATACAACCTTGTATGGCATAGTTTATTAGTGTTTTATATAATTTGTATAATTTGTTCATTAATGTTCATTAATGTTCATTAATGT
>CALGBN010000098.1 GCA_937877765.1 Candidatus Bathyarchaeota archaeon
CAAGCAGAAGACGGCATACGAGATGTAGAGAGGTCTCGTGGGCTCGGAGATGTGTATAAGAGACAGATCTACCCCTAAGTAAGGATGTTCTTAAAGGCATCAAGGCACTGGGGTTTGAGAAGCCATCGCCAATTCAGGCGCAGTCAATTTTACCCATGCTTGAGGGAAAAGATGTTATAGGTCAAGCACAGACCGGCACAGGGAAAACAGCCGCTTTTGGCATCCCTATGATCGAGTCAATAGATGTAAGGGATAAACGGGTTCAGGGAATCGTTTTGGCTCCTACCCGTGAGCTTGCGATTCAGATAGCGGATCATATTACGAGCATCAGTCGATACACCGGTATCAAGGTATGCCCCATTTATGGCGGTCAAAAGATAAACAAACAGATAAGACAGCTCAAGAGCGGTGTTCACATTGTGGTGGGTACGCCTGGGCGTGTTATTGATCACTTGAACCGTGGGACCTTGAGGCTCCGTGATGTTCAGATGGTGGTTCTTGATGAAGCAGACCGTATGCTAGATATGGGGTTTGTCAAGGATATCAACAAGATTCTTGACAAGGTGCCCAAACAGAAACAGACGGGGTTATTCTCGGCTACTATGGACAAGAATGTCTGGAAGATATGTAACAAGTATATGGACAAGCCCGAGAAGATACTGGTCAGTAAAGACGAGATCACCCTTGAGCAGATTGAGCAACGTTACATACGGGTTGACCACATGAGTCGATACCCGATACTGATGGAGCTAATCCGAGAACAACACGTCAAGAAAGCAATAATCTTCACAAAAACCAAGAGAGGCGCCTACAGGTTAGCCAAGAAACTCAAAGGCGATGGGCTCAGAGCCAACGCTTTACACGGCGACCTAACACAGCCCCAGAGGGACAAGGTTACACGCAGTTTCAGGAAAGACAGGATTGATTTCCTAGTCGCTACTGATATCGCTGCTAGAGGTCTGGATATAGACAATATCACACACATCATCAACTTCAATATGCCAATGGAGACCTCAGCTTATTTCCACAGGATTGGGCGAACCGCCCGTATGGAGACCGAGGGAACAGCCATTACTTTTGTTGCCCATGGTGATCAGGATGCTCTTGATGATATCATGAAGGAGACTAGCACAAGTATCACTGAGTTAAAGACCAGTGTCCATGTTAAGGCAGGTCCACCCCAGAAATTCAAGGCAATATGCAGTAAATGCAAGACAAGGTTCGAGTTACCCTTCAAACCTACCCCGGGTAGGGCAGTCTACTGTAAGTCTTGTATGAAGAAGAATAATCGGAATAATCGTAGACGCCGCAGAAGGCACTAGTTCTCTTATACATCTTTGTACCTTGTTTCTTTGATTAGTTTGACAGATAAATCAGTAGTTGTTTTGATTGAGACCACGATGGGTGAGATCAAGGTCGAGGTCTACCCCGACAAGGCACCCATAACATCGAATAATTTCCTAAAATACGTTGATGCTGGACTTTATGATGGTACAAGTTTCTTCAGAACAGTGACCATGCAAAACCAGCCCGACGACGATGTACTGATCGAGGTAATCCAAGGTGGACAGGTGTCGAAAGAGAAAGAATATGATCCAATCCAGCTTGAACGAACAACAAAAACAGGATTAAAACACCTTGACGGTGTCATCAGCATGGGCCGATACAAACCGGACTCAGCCAAGAGCAGTTTCTTTTTCTGTATTGGAGATCAACCAGAGCTAGACTATGCTGGAAAAAGAAACTCGGATGGACAAGGCTTTGCAGCATTTGGAAAAGTCATTGAGGGCATGGATGTTGTTAGAAAGATACAGGTTATGCCACATGAAGGTCAGCGATTGACGCCTCCTATCGAGATAACCAGAATAAAGAGGCTTTAGCCTTTTTTCGCGTCTGCGCTTTGTCGTAAAGACCGTTCTATGTTTGGTACCTGATTGTTTTGGGCGTGTGACCATGTTGACGGGTTATCATAGACGTCTTTTCGTTTGTAGAGAGCTGCTGCTTGGTTCAGTCTATCTTCTACTTCGTCAATCAGATTGTTGAATGTCTTGATATAGTCCTGTACTTCTTGGACTAGTTTGTTTATCTCCTCGTTGATATGGTCAGGTATCTCGCACTCGATACACCTGAACCCGGCTACGGCTTGCTCAAAATCATTCAAGGCCTTGTCAATATCATCAAGCAATCCCTGAGCTTCATCGAGACAAGTATACAAGGTTCTGTGAGTGTACCGTTCAGTCCGAGCCAACCTGTGGTCAACCCAGCTCGAAAGCAGCGTAGTTGTTCTTTCACTCTCCTTCCGAAGTTTAGCTGCCTCTGCTTGGGGGTCGATTCCAGTGATTAGCTTCGCGAGTCCTATTCCTATCTCGCTGTATGCCCACGTCTCCAAACTCAAAACATCGTTTACCGTCTGGCTCAAGGTGCCTGCCACGCTTTTACCGACTTCAGTCGCGATGTGTTTTCCAAGCTCCTTCATAGCCTCCTCTTCGCCTTTCTTGAAGACGGTTTTACTGATGCTGCCTCCGGGTTTGATTATGCTAGCTACTTTCTGGACGGTCTCGCTGTCTTTCTTTATCTCTGCCTCTGATTTGGTGAGGCTCTGTATCGTAGCGTAGGCGATGTCCCACTCCATTATGGTTCGACTGACGTTTCTGATGTCTTGGTTCCACTGGTCTCGATGCGTATCAAGCTTGTCCTGTATGTCGCCTACCTCTGTGTCGAGGTCCATCTGCGCGTCCCAGCAAGCCTTGTTGTCCTCTTCCACTACCTCAGGGTGTTCCTCGCAGCAGTCTTTCTCGTCGTCGGGTGTCTCCTCCT